>JAENVX010000449.1 GCA_016650355.1 Bacteroidia bacterium
AGCCAGATCAGTTTACGTTGGAAGTTGAGTTATACTGGCCCATTCAAAAAGATATCTTGGAGAATTTCACACTGACTATTCTGGGTCAGAAAGTTGTTAATCGAAATATTCATGAGATCAACATCGACAAAAATCTTATTCGGCTGACACAACCATTGAAAGAAAATTTCATTGGCCAAACAATTGAAATCAGCTCAAATGAAGAAGTGCCTGTCTTGGCTGCCCGCCTCCTGACAGAAACATCCCTGAGTCAATCATTCCCATCGATTGAGATGAAATTAGGATCAACCCGAGGTACCAATGCCATCCTGGAGCGCAAAGGAGCAAAGACAGCTTTCCTGGTTACAAAAGGATTCAAAGATTTACTGCTGATTGGCAATCAACAACGACCAGATCTTTTTTCACTAAACATAGTCAAGGAAAAACCACTTTACGATCTTGTGCTGGAAGTGAATGAACGAATAGATGCTGATGGGAATATAGTAGCTCCGGTATCTCAAAAAGAGATAACGAATATTATTGAAACTCTACGGAAGAAAAAGATTGAATCCGTGGCAATAGGGTTTTTAAACAGTTATAAAAATCCTGTGCATGAAAAACAAATCATGAGTTGGCTACAAGGATTTAATTTTAATTTCATTAGTTGCTCCTCTCAACTTTCAAATCAGATAAAGATTCTACCTCGTGCAGAAACAAGTATTGCCAATGCGTACCTCTCTCCGATTATTCACACCTATATAAATAAAATCAAAAGTGGTTTAGCTTCGGCTGATCTTAAAGTAATGACAAGTGCTGGAGGCTTGGTGGATGCCAATCATTTTTACCCGAAAGATAGTTTGCTAAGCGGGCCCGCTGGTGGTGTGGTGGGTGCTGTTACAACTGCAAAACTTTCTGAAGTTGATCGTATCATTACATTCGATATGGGGGGCACAAGTACAGATGTCTCTCTGTACAATAAACAGTACGACTACCGCTATGAATCAAAAGTAGGGGCTTTTAAAATCTTGTCTCCCTCGCTAGCAATTGAAACTATTGCTGCCGGAGGTGGATCTATATGCGATTTTGATGGCTATCGTTTTACTGTTGGGCCTCATAGTGCTGGGGCATCACCAGGGCCAGCGTGTTATGGGGCAGGTGGACCACTCACCATAACCGATGTAAATCTTCTGCTCGGGCGTATTGACCCTGAAAATTTTCAGATACCGCTTCACCGAAACAAAGCAGATCAAGCTTTAAAGAATCTATTACTCAAAGTCAAAAAAGTTTCACGTAAAAATTATTTACCTGAAACTGTTCTTGTTTCTTTTGTTCAAATCGCCAACGAAAAAATGGCTGAGGCTATTAAGAAAGTTTCTATTCAACATGGTTACGATCCATCCGATTACACCTTGCTCAGCTTTGGTGGCGCGGGCGGGCAGCATGCTATTCAATTAGCAGAGATTCTGAACATGAAGAAGGTCCTTGCCCCATATGATGCCGGCCTCCTCAGCGCATATGGTATAGGCCATGCGTCTGTCGAACGGTTTGAAGAGAAGTTGATTTTAAAACCATTGGCGTTGGTAATAGAAGAGCTTGATGCTATTCTAATTGAGTTAAGAGAAAAGGGTGTGCGCAACTTGATTCAGAATGGTTATTTCTTTAAAGAGATTCACTTGAAAAAACAACTGCTTTTTCTTCGGTTCAACGGACAGGAAAGTGCTATTGAAATAAACTATGATCAAAATACAGTTGTACTTGAAGCATTTAAAAAGAAATACAAATCCATTTTCGGTCATTGGTTAGGTGCCCGTGAAATAGAATTAGAATCAATTAAGGTAATTGTTGCCGTTCAGAGGTATACAACCGCAAAGAAAGCCAGAAGTAAAAATGTTTATCGCCCTAAAATTGAAAACAAGCAGATGCTTTGTTCTAATGGCATTTGGCAAAAAGTAGCTACCTATCAATGGGAAAAGTTAAAGTTAGGGTCTCAAATTGATGGGCCAGCAGTAATCACAAGCGATAACTCAACTACGATAGTGGAGGCAGGGTGGCAGTTTAAGCTGGATGAAAATAATAATGCGCTGCTTCAAAAATATGATAAGACAAAATCGAGTCCCGAAACTACAGATTCTCATACAAGGGAGGCCTTACTAGAATTGTTTACAAATCGTTTCACCTCCATCGCGCAGGAAATGGGAGCGTTGCTGGAACGCACATCTTTTTCTGTGAATGTCAAGGAACGTCTCGATTTCTCCTGTGCGTTACTTGATCCAGGAGGCTACCTGGTTGTCAATGCCCCACACATACCTGTTCACCTGGGAAGCCTTGGTGTTTGCGTTCGCGAAGTATTGAAATCAATAAAAATTAACGAAGGAGATGTAGTTATCACCAATCACCCCGCGTATGGTGGCTCACACTTACCTGATGTAACATTGATCAAAGCTGTATTTGTAAATAAAAAGTTAGTCGGTTATGTCGCCAACCGAGCACATCATGCGGAGATTGGAGGAAAGAAACCGGGCTCAATGCCAGCCGATGCCGCTACACTGGAGGAAGAAGGAGTTATTATCGTTCCTACGTTCCTGGTGAAAAAAGGGAAGGCTCAATGGGAGTTGATCGAAAAAATATTTAAAGCAGCAAAATATCCAACGCGTCTGTGGGATGAAAACCAAGCTGATTTAAATGGTGCACTTGCCGCAGTGAACTTTGGTGAGGTGGCTCTGCAGGAATTATGTAAAAAGCACGGCAACTCACAAGTTGTGTCATACATGAAGATGCTACGCACTTATGCATCATCATTGTTGAGTGAGCGATTGAAACAACTTACGACTAAATCTTTCAAAGCCCTTGAAAGGCTGGATGATGGATCAAAATTAAATGTTGTCATTCAACTGAGACAAAACAAACTTAGTGTTGATTTCACAGGCTCATCACCCGTTCATTCTGGTAATCTAAATGCAACAAAAGCTATTGTACAAAGCGTGGTGCTGTATGTACTGCGTCTTTTGGTAAATAAACCAATCCCAATGAATGAAGGATTAATGGAACGTGTGAAATTGATTTTGCCTCACGGTTTGCTAAATCCGGACTTTGAGAAAGGTGTCCTTCCAGCAATAGTTGGTGGAAATACCGAAGTTAGTCAACGACTTACCGATGCACTTCTAAAAGCATTTCAACTTGCTGCCTGTAGCCAGGGCACAATGAATAATTTTCTATTTGGTAACGAGAAGTTTGGTTACTACGAAACCATCTGTGGAGGAACGGGCTCAGGTGACAGTTTTAATGGTGCTGATGCGGTGCATCAACATATGACAAATACACGCATCACAGATCCTGAGATTTTAGAAATGCGCTACCCGGTACGTCTCGAAAAATTTGAAATTAGAAAAGGCTCAGGAGGAAATGGAAAGTGGCAAGGA
>JAENVX010000450.1 GCA_016650355.1 Bacteroidia bacterium
GATTTAAATCCGACACAGATATACACTTCCAAAGGTAATAATTTGGTTTCATTACTAACCACTGGCACAAATGGATGTATAAGTGCAACAACTAAATCACTCACCATCTACACCACCCCCCAACCCGACTTCTCACTTGATCTTCCTCCGTTTTCGTGTTCGGGTTCAGCTTCGCAGTTTAATGATCTTACCCCAAGTCCTGTTGATAGCAATTTGTCTGATTGGAGTTGGAGTTTTGGAGACACAGCAAATGGAACAGCGGTAATTAAAAATCCAACATACATTTATTCTTTAGCTGGGCAATATGATGTTTCATTAACTTCAACCACAAACTATGGATGCACAGCAACAAAGATTAAATCAATTGAGATTGCAGAATCACCAAAAGCGAACTTCTCCGTAAGTGCTTCGTGTTTAAATCTTCCAACGAATTTTAAAGATGAGTCGGGAATTAATAACAAGTCCTGGTTGTGGAAAATTGGAAGTGCTAACTACACAGTCCAAAATCCGATACATGTATTTAGTGGATCTGGCGATTTTACGGCCCAACTTACGGTTACAGGTAATAATGATTGTGTGTCGGTTTTATCAAAACCCATTGTTGTTCCTATACCCCCAACATTGGATTTTTCAATTCGGAATAATTGCGCAACTCAACCTACTTTATTCCAAGATGTGACGGTGCAAAATACCGATCCCGAAGTCTCACGCATCTGGGATTTTGCAGGATTGGACAGCGGTACTGGCGCATCAGCACAATATATATTTCCAACAACGGGAACCTATAGCGTAAAGCTTTCCGCTACTAACCAATCAGGGTGTACTTATATGTTGGCTAAAAACATATCCATAGTATCAGCTCCTGTGGCAGAATTTTCTATATCCGATGAAAGCGGTCCTCCGCCATTTACTGTAAAGTTTACGAATGCATCAAAAAGTGCATCTACGTATAATTGGCAATTTAATGATCCGAATAGCTCAGCCAGTATTTTAGAGTCGCCTTCGTTCACTTACACAACACTTGGAGATTTCATTGTGGACTTAACAGCAAGCAATGTTCAGGGTTGTGTGGATAAAAAAAGCAAAACAATACATGTCATCATTCCAAGCACAGAGGTTTCGTTAGAGCAGTTTACGTGGCTGCACAATCAAGTGACTGGTTCTATTAGGCCAGTTCTTTCAATTAAAAATAATAGTAACTATTCTATCAATAACATGGATGTCATACTTGATATCGCTGGAAGTGCATTAGTCAAGGAGAGGATTAGCATTTCCATTTCGCCAAATGCAACCGCCTCTCAAATTTTAAATTATGAGATATTACAGAGTAACTCTAAACTTGATTATTTGTGTGCGGAACTCTTATTGACTGATGAACGTCTGTCAGACGATTTGGACGAATCGAATAACATCAAATGCGCAAGCCTCGAATCAAATGAAATACTTTTGCCTCCCTACCCAAATCCTGTTCAGGGGCAGTTAAACTTTGATTGGATAGCTTCATCTATGGGTTCGGTTAATGTATCTATTGTCACACAAATGGGCCAGCTGGCTTATCAAATGGAGGTAGCTGGTGTGCAGGTTGGCTTGAATCAAATCATCATGGACTTGTCCAAATTAAATTCCGGTCTCTATTTTTTTGTTTTTGAAGGAGCTGGAATAAGGAAGACTTTTCCCTTTGTTATCCAGAATTGAGTTGATAATACCTTTTTAATGGAATTTTATTTCCTCCTCTAGTTTCATACCAAATTTTATTCTGCTAATTTTCCTTTCTTTTAAGGATTCTTATCCTTAAAAGTCAAAATACCTGCATTATGAAAGTGAAATTAGACGCCATCGACAGGAAGATTCTGGGAATCCTTCAGGCAAACTCCAATATTACAAATGCTCTCCTGGCTCATGAAATTGGACTTTCTCCCGCTCCAACATTGGAACGAGTGAAGAAATTGGAGAATCAGAATGTAATTCGCAGCTATCACGCTGTTGTTGATGCTGCCCAGGTAGGCCTGGGTGTAAGCACCTTTGTTATGGTTTCGTTAAAGGGCCACAACAAAGACAACATTGACAAGTTCATGAAAGTCATTTCAAAAATTGAAGAGGTTATTGAATGCCATCATGTATTGGGTCAGGCTGATTTTATTTTGAAGATTATTTGCACGGATATTCCTGCATATCAAAACCTGATGTTAGAAAAAGTTTCAAACATTGAAGTAGTGGACACCTTACAGTCCATGGTGATCCTATCCACGTTCAAAGACAGTAAAGTAATACCGATTCCATGAGCGAAATAATAATGGATAAGACATTAGTTCTGGACGATGCACAGGTAAATCAACGAATCCGGAGAATGGCTTTCGAGATTTATGAGAATAATTTCAAAGAAGACTCCATCGTGCTCGCAGGGATTGACGGACAAGGTTATCTTTTCGCCCAGCTACTTTCAAAGGAGCTTGAAAAAATTTCACCGATTGTTCCTCTGGTGGTTAAAGTTAGTTTGGATAAGTTCTCACCACTTCAAAGTGATGTGCAGCTTGATTGTGATCTTAAAGAAGTAAGGAAAAAATGTATCGTGCTGATTGACGATGTTCTCAATACTGGTCGCACACTGGCGTATGGTTTAAAACCATTCTTAACAATTGAAGTTAAGCGGATTGAAGTAGCTGTTTTAGTCAACCGCAGTCATACACTTTTCCCCATATTACCAAATTACACAGGCTATGAACTTTCTACTACACTCAAAGATCATGTTGAAGTAAAGCTTGGAAAGAAGTCATCGGTATATTTGCATTGATTCATAAGTTCAAGATTAAAATCCAAAATTGGATACCTGAATTCATAAGTATAATTTCATAAATCTTGAAACAAGCCA
>JAENVX010000451.1 GCA_016650355.1 Bacteroidia bacterium
AGCAAGGCATTTCAAAATCTGCCCATTAAGAATTTTAGGCTCGCGAGGTTAGCATGGATTCAACTATTTAAAAGAAGCCCAGTTAATTTAAGAACGATATTTCAGGTCGATAAAGAGTATAACTCAAAAGGACTTGGTTTGTTTTTGTCAGGGTATTGTAACCTTTATTTGACTGATCCCCAGGAAAGCTATAAACAGAAGATTTTTTTTCTTGCAAACGAGCTGGAGCACCTTCATTCAAAAGGTTTTGCCGGGATGTGTTGGGGCTATAATTTTGATTGGCAAGCCAGGGCTTTTTTTCAACCTAAACAAACGCCCACCGTAGTTGCCACCACATATGTGGCTTATTCCTTGTTGGATGCATATGACATTTTCAAAGAAGAGAGATGGTTAATGCAAGCACGCTCCAGCTGTGATTTTGTTTTGGAAAACCTGAACAGGACATACGACAACGATGGTGATTTTTGCTTTTCGTATTCCCCGCTGGATAAAACTCAGGTGTTCAATGCTTCTTTATTAGGAAGCCGGTTGCTTTCACGTGTGTATTCATATACCAAAGATGAGAAGCTTTTAGAAGCCGCTAGAAAATCAATCTCTTTTTGTTGTAAGATGCAACAGGAGAATGGTGCCTGGAGTTATGGAACATTGCCGTTCCATCAATGGATTGATAATTTTCACACAGGGTTTAACCTGGAATGTATTCACGAGTTTCAGAAATTTACCGGTGATACTTCATTTGAAAAGTGTATTGAGAGGGGTTTAAATTACTACCTGACAAATTTCTTCACTGAAAAAGGTGAATCTAAATATTATAATAACTCACTTTATCCAGTGGATATTCATTCGCCCGCCCAGCTAATCATTACCCTAGGAAGGATGGGATTGCTTAAAGTCAATCAACCACTATTGGATCGAGTGATAGCTTGGACCGTGGATAATATGCAAGACCCAAAGGGATATTTCTACTATCAAATTAAAAGTGTGATCAACTCAAGAATACCTTATATGCGATGGGCACAGTCATGGATGTTTTTCAGCTTCAGTTATTACATTAGAAATCTGCAAAACCAAAATGATTAAAAAAATTACATTATTCAATACACCCATAGCTGCTATTTCACTGAACGAAACAGTTGAATTAGTAGATAATGCAATTGTCAATAATCATCAACTCCATCACATTGCGGTTAATGTTGCAAAGATTGTTCACATGCAAACCGACAAGCAACTTTATGATAGTGTGGTTAGTGCCGATATTATCAATGCGGATGGAATGCCCCTGGTTTGGGTCTCAAAACTTTTGGGTAAAGCAATACCTGAACGTGTTACAGGAGTTGATCTTATGCAAAGCTTGGTAGAGTTGGCATCTGAGAAACATTATAAGATTTACTTTCTAGGTGCAAAGGAGGAGGTGGTTAAAATGGTTGTTGAACATTATAGTGAGAAATATTCACCGAAAATAGTAGCAGGTTACCGTAATGGGTATTTCTCTGAAAGTGAAGAGAAAGAGGTAGCTTCACAGATTGCTTTGTCGGGAGCAAATATTTTGTTCGTAGCTATCACTTCTCCTAAAAAAGAAAACTTCCTTTTTAGGAACAAAGATTTGCTGAGCAACGTGAATTTTTTCATGGGTGTAGGAGGGAGTTTTGACGTGGTTTCAGGAGTGATCAAAAGAGCACCAATTTGGATGCAGCGCGTGGGATTGGAATGGCTATTCAGAATAATTCAAGAACCAAAAAGAATGTGGAAGCGATATTTGATTACAAATACATTATTTCTCTTTTACTTAATTAAGGAAGTCATAAATCGAAAATCATAAGATGCACATTACCATCGTTGCCGGGGCACGCCCCAATTTCATGAAGATAGCTCCCATTATTCATAGTATTAAAGTGGTGCAGAATAGTGGTGCGAACATTCAGTACAGGCTCGTTCATACTGGTCAGCATTATGATAAGGCGATGAGTGATACATTCTTTGAAGAATTATCAATTCCCCACCCTGACGCGAATCTTGAAGTTGGTTCCGGTACGCAGGCTGTTCAGACGTCTATGATAATGATAAAGTTTGAAGAAGAGCTGGTAAAAAACCCTACGAATGTGGTGTTAGTAGTAGGTGATATTAACTCAACCATGGCCTGTAGTATTGTTGCGAAAAAATTGGGTATTCAGCTTGTGCACGTAGAGGCAGGTATCCGCTCTTTTGATTTGGAAATGCCGGAAGAGATTAATCGTATGGTGACGGATGCAATTACCGATCACTTTTTCACGACATCTCATTATGCAAATACTAATCTTGCCAAACTCGGTATTGAAAAAGAACGGATTCATTTCGTAGGCAATACTATGATCGATACACTAATGG
>JAENVX010000452.1 GCA_016650355.1 Bacteroidia bacterium
ATTTAAATCGGCCACGGCGGCATGGGCCTCGCCGATGATATCAGTGGAAACTAACTGATCAGTGGTGGTTTTGAATATCCCCTGCCAGCGTGGTTCGGCTTCAGCCGATTTTAATATTGAATTAATTTCTTCCACCGTGGTTGGTCGAGCTGACACAAAGGTAATGGCCGAAATTGAACCACTGGCTACCGGCACGCGTAACGCCACCCCATCAAATTTTCCCGCCAAAGATTTAACCGCTCGAGCGACGGCAATCGCGGCACCGGTCGTTGATGGTGTGATATTGACCGCCCCCGCTCGTCCCCGCCGATAATCAGTGCCCTTAGTGGGCCCGTCTACCAACGATTGGGTGGCGGTGTAGCCATGAGTCGTATTTAAAAAGGCCTTCTTAATGCCCAGTTTTTCGGATAGGATTTGCATGACCGGTGAGGCGGAGTTGGTGGTACAAGAGCCATTGGATGAGATGGAGCAAGTTTTTAAATCTTCTTCATTTACCCCCATCAGGACGGTCTTCGCATCAGTTGAATCTTCGTCTTTGGCCGGAGCAGTAATGACGACATGCTTGGCCCCAACTTGTTTGTGGACCGAAGCTTTTTCATAACTTTCAAAAACACCCGTTGATTCGACGACGATATCTACGCCCAGTTCGCCCCAGGGCAGTTTGGTGGCGTCTTTTTCCTGAAGAAACTGGTACTGTTTGCCAGCGACAATAAGTTTTCCATCTGCAACTGAAACTTCTTTATCATAATTCCCGTAGACGGAATCATGGCGCAAGAGATAGGCCAAATCATTTAAATCGCCTAAATCATTGATAGCAACAATTTCAAGTTCCGACTTAGTAATAGCCAGCTTAAAAAACGCCCGTCCGATCCTTCCGAATCCATTGATTGCTATTTTTGCCATTATTACTTGCTGGCCGTTCTGCCAGCCACTTCGTGGCTTATGACAGTACACTCTTAATCAATTCCTTCGTTAAAAGCTCCGCTTCTCATTCGCCATATTGCCTATATGGCTCAGTCGAATTCTCGCTTTTGCCTCGGACTTGATTAAGCCAGCTACGTCCTAATTATTTCTATTATTTAAATTGTAAACAAATACGTCATTAAACACCAGAGGATATCAATAACTAAGCCTGAAAGAACGGCGATGAATCAGACATGGCCCATACTGATTCAAGGCGTTCTGATGTACTTTAGTGCTATATCCTTTATGTTGTTCGAAGCCATATGCAGGAAATCGTTTGGCGTACCGTTTCATCATCTTGTCCCGATAAACTTTGGCGATGATGGAGGCACAGGCAATAGCGAAGATTTTTTGGTCCCCTTTTACGATCGCTCGCTGGTCAAATTTTAGATTTTTAATTTTTTTGTTGCCATCGACAAGAATTATAGTTCTCAGTTTAGAGTTTTCGGTTTTCAATTTTGGTAACTGATTATTTAGTAAATTATTGGTAACTGATAAATGGGAATTGGTAACTCTTTTAACTGCTGTGCGCATTGCCTCACGCGATGCCCGGTAGATATTTATGGTATCAATCTTTTTTGGAAAACAAAATGAGATTGCACAGATTAAATCCTCATCTTTTAAAAGTCTCTTGGCAAAGACTTTCCGCTGGCCAGTTGAAAGAAGTTTTGATTCTTTTAATCCTCTTAATTCTAAATGATTCTTATTATAGAAAGCTCTCGTGAACTTCACCGCGCAAACTACTACTGGGCCAGCCAGACAGCCCATACCCACCTCATCTATTCCAATGACATGGTCATATCCGGAGTTCAAGAGTTTACGTTCCAATGTTTTATGAGGCCTCTCCATTAGTGCCCTAATTATATCAGTATATGTGGATAACTAAAATAGTCAAAAAATCACTATGTTCAACACCTACTCAATAAAAAACGGCAATTTTAAAATCATTATGTAACTTGCATAAATCTACATAGATATTACTATTTGCTATATTTTTTTACTTTAAAAAATATCAGATTACTTGAATTGATAACTGATAACAAAAAACAGTCAAATATTAAAAATAAAGTATTGAATTACAAGAAATATCGTGTCATCTCGGAGCACCTCGCACTATCTTAAACTTTCAATGAATAATGTGACCGAAAAAATTATCAGTGAAGTCATCCAACCGGCCTGTCGTGCAAGACCCAAAGGCCCCTCATCAGGGCCAATTGATTCTGTGTATTTCTATATTATTTAACACTTTCTCCTTCCAACCAGGTATTTAGTCCTGTTTCATCGCCCGCAACATTTCTTTGAATTCTTTACGTCCCTACTTTATCCTATCTCCTTATTTCTACCTTCTCACATACATCGGGATAAGGGATAACATATTGTATGGTGTAGATTTTTGATACCAATTAAATTCATTGTTATTAATACAAAATACCTTTTGAAAAAAGTTTGAGTCTTCAGATAC
>JAENVX010000453.1 GCA_016650355.1 Bacteroidia bacterium
ACTAAATGGGTTTCATTGGGTAAATCCATTCTTCAGCAGAAATAAAATTTCTTTACGCGCAAGAAACTTTGACGTTGAAAAGATAAAAGTGAATGATAAAGTGGGGAATCCTATCGAAATAGGAGTAATTCTGGTATGGCAAGTAAAAGATACATTCAAAGCAGCTTTTGAAGTGGATAATTATGAAGACTTCGTTCGAATTCAAAGTGATTCTGCCGTTCGCACACTCGCTGGAATGTATCCTTATGATAATTTTGACACCGATTCTGAAATCACGTTAAGATCAGGCCATCTTGAAGTGAATCATGCGCTCGAGGAAAATTTGCGAAATCGCCTTGATATTGCTGGCATTCATGTTATTGAAGCCCGGATAGGCTATTTAGCTTATGCTCCTGAAATTGCAAGCGCGATGCTAAGAAGGCAACAAGCCACTGCCGTTGTAGCAGCCCGATTTAAAATTGTGGAAGGTGCCGTGAGCATGGTCCACATGGCCTTGGAGCAACTTGCAAAACAAGGCATCGTTGAATTGGATGAAGAGCGAAAAGCTGCCATGGTAAGCAATTTATTAGTTGTTTTGTGTGGTGATAAAGATGTGAGTCCGGTGGTGAACACAGGTACTTTGCATACATAAGATGGCGCAGAAAAAACCATTTGTACTCAGGCTTGATCCTGAATTACTTAAGGCGATTGAAAAGTGGGCTTCCGATGAATTCAGAAGCTCGAATGGCCAATTGGAATGGATAATTACCAAAGCACTTAAAGAGGCTGGACGAGTTAAACATCCGAAGTGAGGATGCTGACAGGAAGTCGTTTAATTTAAAAATTAATCTGTCGTTTCATTCTATTAACTTATACTTGCTGCAATATTTTGGCACATGAAAAATTTGTTACTAACTGCTGTCCTCGCTATTATTTTTCAATTCTCATTCGGCCAGTCGGACTTTGTGATTACCATCAAAGGTGATACTCTCTATGGAAAGGCACAAATACTTTCCTATGATATTGTTGATCGTGTTCAAATTACTATAGATAAAAAGAAGAAATCGTTGACTGCTCTTGAAGCTAAAGCCGTTTTCCTAAATAATGAAATGTATTACTCTGTTCGGTATGATACCCGTTATAAATTTATGATTCAGGAGCAGAGTGGGTACCTTAGTCTTTATAGATTTCGCATTGATAAACAATTTAGATATGACGGTCGCTACCTTGTAAAGAGAGATGGTAACGCTATAGAAGTACCCAACCTTACCTTCAAGAAAACAATGCAAGAATTTCTTAAAGACTGCAGTGCCGTTAGTGATAAAATAAAAAGTGGGGAGCTAGGAAGAAATCATCTCGATACACTAATTACATTATACAACAATTGCATAGATCAAAATACAGCTCAGGCATTGCAGACCTCTTTATCTACTGTCGAAAGTGAGGCTTCTCTGATGACTGTAGAAATTTTGCAGAAAAAAATTGAGGCCTCAACAATTAGTTCAAAACTGGATGTTTTGGATTTACTTAATGACATTGTGGCAAAAGTAAAGAGTAATCAGACGGTACCAAATTATCTGACGGACGGGTTGAAAGGATATCTTTCGGATACAGAATACAGTGAAGACTTAGAAAAATTAGTAGCAGCTCTTCAAAAGAAATAAACTCTATTTCCCATAAAACCTTTTGGTCAGATCTATTACCTTGTTGCGATCTTGAACGAGCACAAATAAACAACATCCGGCCACCAGTATTGCATATAAAAAAAGCTGGCCTCCATCTCCCTGAACTTCTATTCCTAAAAAAAGAAAATGCATACCAATCGCACCAAGCATTAACCCAAGCCCAAGACCTGCCCCAAGCCATGCAGTTGAAGTCACAAGCAATAATATTGAAGCAATTAACTCCATAATACCGGTGCCTATCCTACCCCAAGGTTCCATGCCTACCGTTGTAAATATGTAAATCGATTCGGTTGAACCGCTAAACTTGAAATAAAGCGTTTGAATCATAATTAAGGCTGCAACGATGCGAGCGCCCCAATAAAGAATTGTTGTAATTTTCATAGCACAAAAATGCGAAGAAGTTTAGGTTGATAAAGTCACCGACTTGACAATTCACTAAATTGCAAAGATCATTTCTAAATTAACGAAAAAATGACTCTTTCCATTGATCCAAATATCGCGAAGGCAAAAACTATATCCACTGATTTTTATCTGCATCGTCATTTTTATGAAAGCTCTAAAGAAAAGATTTTTGCTAAAACCTGGCAATTTATTGGAGATACCGACTTGGTTAAGGATCCTGGTTGGGTGACGCCAGTTAATTTTCTGGAAAAATTCATGGACGAGCCTCTTTTATTATCCCGCGATAAGCAAGGTAAATTGAATTGTTTGTCGAACGTGTGCACCCACAGAGGTAACATGGTAGTTGAGAAACCTTGTAAATTAGCTGACCTCCGCTGTAAGTACCATGGGAGAAGATTTCAACTCGATGGCAAATTTCTTTCCATGCCCGAGTTCAAGGAAGTAGAAAATTTTCCATCAGAACAAGATAACCTAACCAAGCTACCACTATTTGCATGGAACAAATTACTTTTCACGACACTAGATTCATCGATTAATTCTGATGATTTTTTTGGCGACATGATGAAGCGCGTGGAATGGATGCCGTTCCATGATTTTCATTTCCGTCCAGAGCACTCAAGAGACTATTTGATCGATGCAAATTGGGCCTTGTATTGCGAAAATTATTTAGAAGGATTTCATATCCCATTTGTACACTCCGCCCTTAATGCCATGATTGACCAACACAATTATACCGTTGAGCTGTATAAATATTCAAGCCTTCAGATTGGGGCTGCAAAAGATGCTGACTATGTTTTCGATCTTCCCAAAACCTCATCCGATTATGGTAAAAAAATTGGTGCCTACTATTTTTGGGTATTTCCCAATATGATGTTCAACTTTTATCCATGGGGCTTATCTATTAATGTTATTCGCCCAATTGGTGTTTCCAAAACAAAGGTTTCTTTCCTTTCCTATGTTTGGGATGAGAATAAACTTAGGCAAGGTGCCGGAGCCGATTTGCATACCGTAGAAATGGAAGATCAAGATATTGTACAAAATGTTCAGAAAGGTATCCGCTCACGTTATTACAAACACGGAAGATATTCCGTAACCAGGGAAATGGGTACGCACCATTTTCATCGACTGATAGCAGAATTTATGAACTGAAAAATATTTTTAATACTATTTAGGACATCGAACCTCACCACAATAATTATCCCTTTACTTCGTCTCTTTGACTGAATATATTTTTTTCATGCGAATTCTTAAAAGAATCATCCTTACCATATTTATTTTCGTCCTTGCCCTTGGACTAATAATTTTTTTACTTATGCAACAAAAATCATTTGGTAAACTACCTTCTGGAAAGCGTTTGGAACGGATAAGACAATCTCCCAATTATCGTGATGGTAGTTTTCAAAATATTCACGAAACGGAAATGATGGCAGAAGATGCTTCTTATATTAAGATGACGGCCGACTTTTTGGGTAAGGGTGTTGACCGCGAACCCACCACACAATTGCCATCCATAAAGACAGACTTAAAATCGCTTCCTGATTCGGTGCCTAGCCTCATTTGGTTTGGCCATTCTTCTTACTTATTAAAAGTAGACGGAAAAAATATCTTGGTGGATCCCGTATTCAGCGAACGCGCATCTCCTTTTCAATTTATGGGATCAAAAAACTATTCCCTTATTTCACCTCCCTACTCAATCGCAGATTTTCCAGATATCGACATGGTAATAATCTCCCACGATCACTATGATCACCTTGATTACAACAGTATTCTACAGCTGAAATCCAAGACTAAACTATTTTGTGTAGGCCTGGGTGTTGGCTCTCACCTTGAATATTGGGGCGTAGATCCCAAACAGATAATAGAATTTGACTGGTGGCAAATTGAAAAAGTATTCACAGGATTTGAGCTTGTATCTACTCCCGCGCGGCATTTTTCTGGCCGCGGTTTTACCCGAAATAATACACTGTGGTCGTCTTATGTATTGAGCACTCCAAGTAAGAAATTTTTCATAGGAGGCGACTCAGGTTATGATACTTCATTCAAAACGATTGGGGAAAAATATGGTCCATTTGATCTTACTATGTTAGAGTGCGGCCAATACAACACGATGTGGCCTTCCATACATATGATGCCTGAGGAAACTGCGCAAGCTGGAATGGACTTAATTGGTCTTGCCTTGCTCCCGGTGCATTGGGGAAAGTTTACCCTTGCATTGCACCCCTGGAAAGAGCCTGTTGAACGGGTTACGAAAGCTGCAGAGATATTGAAATTGTCTGTTACAACTCCTTTGATTGGTGAAGTTGTCGAACTCAACAATCCTTTTCCGAACACCAAATGGTGGGAGTCGATCAAATAGGCTCCATTTAATATCCACCATAGAGGATCAACAAGAGAAATTTTGAATCGTTTGGATTTTGCCGCAACTTTCTAAAATGAAACTATTTATTAATAGGATTCTTTCTCACCGCTTTGGCACTGCCGCTTTACTTGTTAGTTTGGTAGTGATCATTTCTCTACTTACCCGGGTTGTTCTTCTGATCAAATCATTTCCTCAGGTAGATTTTTCCATCCTTAACATTCTAGGGATTTTTATACTTGGGTTTTTTTATGATGCTATAAATGCCGGCTACGTCATTATACCCCTCATATTCTATCTGTGGCTGATTCCAGACAAACTGTTCAGAAAAAACTGGCACCGGTTTATTCTTTATGGAATATTTTTCTTTTTCACATTTGGCCTGTTATTTAATGCTGTCTCAGAGTTTCTCTTTTGGGACGAATTCAACACCCGATTTAATTTTATTGCAGTTGATTACCTGGTTTACACCACTGAGGTAATTGGAAATATCCAGCAATCATATCCGATCGAAGTAATCATCTTTACCCTGCTTCTATTTACAGGGGTGATCGTTTTTTTTCTTAGGACCTATATTAGAATGCCGATTGATTATGCAATCCGATTGAAGAAAAGAACCCTATGGGCATTATGTCTTTTCATGATCCCCGTTATTTCGTTCTTTACAATCCACAATAAACTGCATCGCTTTAGCACCAATGCTTTTGTCAATGAGCTTTCGGGCAATGGACTTTATGAATTGTTTGCCGCGTATCTAAATAATGAACTTGATTACGAGCAGTTCTATTCAAAGATTGATAACACGAGGGCTTTTAGCCGAATGCGGGAATTGGTAAAGACACCTGAGAGCGAGTTTGTAGATGCCAATCCATTGAGCATAGAAAGAAGAATTATTAATCAAGGTTCTGAAAAAAAGCTAAACGTGGTGATGATTAGTGTTGAAAGTTTCAGTGCCGACTTTATGAGAATGTTTGGCAACACTGAAAATATAACTCCATTTTTAGATTCGTTGGCTCAGCACAGCTTGGTATTCACCAATCTTTATGCAACTGGAACACGCACCGTTAGAGGATTGGAGGCACTTTCTCTTTGTGTCCCTCCCACTCCGGGCCAAAGTATTGTACGCAGGCCCAAGAATGAAAATCTTTTTAGTCTCGGAAAAGTATTTAACAGCAAGGGCTATGAGAGTAAATACATCTATGGTGGTTATGGCTACTTCGACAACATGAATGGTTTTTTCTCAGCCAACAACTACACCGTTGTAGACCGAAGTGCATTACAGCCCGAAGAAATTGACTATGAAAACATCTGGGGAGTAGCCGATGAGAATCTTTTTACACTTGCGCTAAAAGAAATAGACAAAACAGTTGAAACGGAAAAACCCATTTTCGCCCAGGTGATGACCGTCTCCAATCATCGTCCATACACGTATCCAGAAGGCCGTATTGATATTCCATCGCATACTGGAAGAGAAGGTGCAGTAAAGTATACAGATTACGCTATCAATAAGTTTTTAGAGGAAGCTAGAAGTAGGCCCTGGTTTGATAGCACAGTGTTTGTAATAGTTGCCGATCATTGCGCCTCTAGTGCAGGCAAAACAGAGTTGCCGGTAAATAAATATCATATCCCTATGATGATCTATTCACCAGCAAATGTTTCTCCTTCTAAAATGGAGCGACTAATGAGCCAGATCGACATGGGACCCACGTTATTGGGGCTCTTAAATTTTTCATATACCAGCAAATTTTATGGTTATGATATATTTAAACTAGAGCCAGGGCGTGAACGAATTTTCATCAGCACCTATCAAAATCTTGGGTTTATCAGAAATGGAAAAATGGTGCAGCTCGATCCGCAACAAAAAGTAAACACCTACACACCTAATTTCTCAGACGGATCCCTCATCAAAATTGAAAATGATCAGACTCTAATTGATGAAGCCATCGCCTGGTATCAAACAGCCAGCTTTGCGTTTACGAATGGATTGATGAAGTAGGTGACTAATTGTTCTTAGGCCTAATCATATCATAATATTCAGGGTGAGAATAGACATAGAAGAATCCAGCGATAGTAAAAAAGATCACGAATAGGAGCATTCCTATTAAATACACTCCAATTCCCTTAAAGAAGGCTTTCGTCTTTCCCTGATAGTTAAAAAGCTGGGAGCACCCTAATCCATACAATGTCAAAGAAATAAACGGTTGAATCGGCCTTAACGGGTTATGATCTATAATTTTAAAAATAAATAAGGAAAGAATAGTAAGCCAATAAATATGACCTTGGATATAAAACACCATTACTGAATGCTCAAGCATATTTAACCCGCTCTTCCTGAAAGTAATCCGAGAAGCCAAAACGATAAACGGAATAACTAAGAAAGAGAATATCTTCATATTGTCTGTTATCCAACCAGAGTACATTTTGATGAATCTTTCCATTCCGGAATTCTCTTTAATAGGAGTAATCTGTGAAGCCTTAACCACTAAATCGTAAAACGGAACTTCTAGTAACGACAACAGCAAAACAAAAACAGTAATCATTAAAAAGAAATAGCCTACAGGGCCATTGTACTTCACGCGGTTCCCATTGATGTAAGCGCGGGCAACTACTCCAGGCTGTATAGTTAAATCACGAAGTGTTCGTGGAAACATTCCATCAAAGCCATAAATCCTGGATTGTAAGTCGTGGTACAGATTGAGAAATCTTATTTTCTTTGGAGGCTGAGACTGACCACACTCCTGACAATATTTTGAATCTACTATAGCTCCGCAATTAATACAATTCATTTGCACGATGGATTTTATTAAATGTCTTGCCTATACCTTAGTAGTAATATCCAAGCAGGTTCCAATAATTTAATTGCCACAATTGGAGCAGACATACCACGCCAAAAAATGTATAGCTGAGTCGGTCCATTGTATCTCCTGATCTATTCATCCAAATCATGATCACAAAATACCAAACGAATACAGTGAAAAACGCAGCAACAAGAGGAAAGGCCAATGCTATCTTTACAATCAAGGGTACGCCATACACAATTGCATTCGGGTCACCCAATCCTACTGCAAGCAAAATAAAAAATACTAGAAACCACAGTGAAGTACACCAGGAGGTAAGCCTTGCCGAGAGGGGAACTTTGCGTGCAGAATTTATTTCACGTTTATAGTCTCTCCGTATAAAATATTTCATTGGGCCGCCAATCAACGTGGATAAAATAAAAATTATGGAAACTACAAGGATTGTAGTGTGGACTGCGGAAGTTTCAATCCCTGACATTTTATCAAATGCTAAAATGGGCAAGTCACCTATGAACAATGTCGTAATTTTCCCTTCTACTTTCTTAAATTCGATTACTTCAGATGTTAGTTCATTACGAAACGTCAGACTATCTATAGGCAACCAGAAATCAATATTTTCTCCAAATTTCGTTTTCAACTTTGATGATTCAACTATGCTTATCTGAGCGCGACCAAACCACGAGGCAACTTTTGTTAAATCGTTGTAGGCAAATCGGTTCACTCTGTATTCCCCAGCAAATTTTTTCAAATAATCTGAGGACAATACAATAGAAGGTTTCAATGGATTCTTTTCGGGGAAGTACCTATCCATAAATGCTTCCAATACTTCGCTATATGTTCCACCGCCCTTTTCCGAGTTGAAAGAGATAAAAAGCCCCACTTTATGTTTTGGCAACAATGCCATATTCGAATGAAACCAAAAGGTATCACCCCCATGCCCAATTACCTCTTCACCATTCTGACTCATATCCATAAACCCATAACGCATGGGGTTGACATTCGGTGAATGTTGGAATGCTGGGCTTTGCATTAATTTCGCGGTGGCACTGTCTAATATGTGCACTCCTTCAAATGACCCAAGTTGCAAATGTGCCAACATGAAATTGGCCATATCAACAGCTGTTGTAGATGCAGCTCCAACAGGGGCTAAAGGGACGTACTCGAATGGCTTTTCTTTAAACTCACCATTTAAATAAACATAACCTTTCGACAAGTCACTAATTAATCGATTGGGCACAGGTTGACGAAAGGTTGTAGACGTCATCGCCAATGGATTAAGAATATTTTTCTCTACATAGTCCATCCAATTCATGCCCGAAACTTGTTCTACAATGTAAGCTGCTATCCCTGTTCCATGATTTGAATACGAAGCCACCTCTCCGGGCGGTCTGACTCTTCCTGGCATTTCAATGGCCAGAATTTCACCAAGGCGCTTTACTTTAGAGGCATCTTTTGCGAAAAGTCCAATTACCAGGTCCTCAAAACCAGGTGAGTGTGTCATCAAATGTTTGAGGGTGATAGGCTCCTTGTAGGTATCAGGAATTTTAAAATCCTTGAGGTATTGATTGATATCAGCATTTAAATCGAGTTTACCTTGTTGCACTAGTTGCATGACGGATGTCCATGTAAACAATTTGGAAATGGAGCCAATCCTAAATAGTGTTTCGTTCGCCAATACGGGTGTTTGTTTTTTTACGTCAGAAAAACCATATCCTTTTGCCAATATAATTTTTCCGTCTTTAACAACACAAAGAGTGGCACCGGCTATATGTTTGTTCCGAAGGTGTGTTTCTACAACACCGTCCATGAAGTAAAGCAAGTCAAGGGAGTCTAACTTGGATTGCGCGTAGCCAAGATTGCTAAGGGCTAACGAAATCAGAAGAATGAACAGTTTTTTCATATGGGTAAGCCATTTGCTTTTTAAAGGTAATCAAAAGCAAACTCATAAATATTCCCTACCTGTCCAGCCAATCTTTGAATTCTTGCACTCTTTCGCGCGCCACAATTATTTCAGCGTCATCTGAAGTTTTTAACACAAGCCTTAGCCTTGAGTTGGTATAGCTTATCATATCCTGAATGGAGTCGGCTGCCACCAAATACTTGCGGTTAATGCGAAAAAATCGATCGGGGTTTACCAAACCATCAAGTTGCTCGATGGTGAAATCTAAAATGTGCTTACGACTATCTTTCGTTTGGGCAAACGTAGTTTTTTCAAGGCTATAGAAAAATAGTATTTCAGCGACTTCAATTGACTTAAGGTGCTCCCCCACTTTAACAACAAAGCGTTCTTTATATTTTTTGGTCATCATTTGCATGGCCAGCTCAATACTTTCCAACATCTTATCTGGTGCGGACCTTTTTGATCCCGCTAAGGATTCGAATTTTCGGATAGCAGCTCTTAATTCAGCCTCATCCACTGGTTTAAGAATGTAATCAATGCTATTCACCTTAAACGCCTTAAGGGCATACTCATCATAGGCTGTCGTGAAAATAACTGGCGACTTAACTTCGCATTGATCAAAGATGGAAAAGCTTATTCCATCGGCCAATTGAATATCCATGAGAATAAGGTCAGGCGAGGGATTACTTTGTAGCCATTCTACTGAATTCTTTACTGTATCGATTTTTTCTAAAATCACAACCAGCGGAACAATTGCTTTAACAAGCTTCTCCAGGCGTTGGGCAGCCTGTGGTTCGTCCTCAATCAGTAATACATTCATTTTTATTCTACTTCAATAAGGGGAAGTTTCACAATAAATTTTCCATCTGTCTCATTTACTTCAACAGGAAGTGGACTTAAGAACTTATAACGATTCCTAATATTTTCTAAACCAATGCCTTGAGAGGGTTCACCAATGGTTGTTTTACGTTGCAGACTATTTTCCACTACAATAAACTTTCCTTGCTCAGTCAACCTAATTGTTAATGGATCATCCGAAGAAACAATATTATGTTTTATCGCGTTTTCGATCAGTAATTGCAAGGCAAGTGGAGCCAACATCGACTGGGTCTTAGTAAGTTCAACTTCAATATTAAGATTATCTCCAAACCGTATCTTCTGCAAAAAGAGATAAGAGTCAAGAAATTCCAATTCTTCTTTCAACGGAACAACCTCCTTGCTTTGCGTATCGAGCACATACCGATAAACCTCTGAAAGCTGCTTAATGAATTTAGCCGCCTTATCCTGGTCCTCGTACACTAGGTTGGTTAATGCATTTAAGCTATTGAAAAGAAAATGCGGATTGACCTGGCTTTTCAAACTGTTATACTGTGCCATTATGCTTTCCTTTTGATACTTCTCAGCCTCTACTGCCGAACGCTTCCATTGTAAAAGGAATTCCCTGCCGTGGAGAAAAAGAGAAATCAAAAAAGTAATAATCAAAGAAATAATGACAAATTCATTATAACTACCAAACTTAATATTCCATGAGTACTCCCATGATTTCAGTAATCCAATAGCCACGAGAATGGTGAATATCACCGTAGATATCACGCCAACTACCAGCCTTTTGATCGGATGATCTACCCATGAAATCCGTAGGCTTATCACGTGAGTAAGGCGATCATTACCAATCCACATGATCATCCACATCAGAGTAGAGAACAAAGAAGTTGTAGCAAATCTATTTAAATCATTTGAGCAAGAGGAGCATGAGAGGTATGTCATTATACAAGCACCAACTACCGAGATCAGAAATATTTTAAGGTACTCTTTTAGGGTGCTGACAGCATTCATAATAAACAATTATCCGACAAGGTTAACAATTCAATCCCGATGTTTCAAAACTATTTACACTGCTCCTTCATATCATCGGCTGCCCCTTTGCCCCAAGTGGGAGCCAAAGGATTGTCAGACTTATATGTCTCATATTTTTCAAACGCCACCGCAAGCGTTTGACACGCCTCAGTAGTTGGCGATTTAAAAAATTGAGCAGTACCGTATTGCATTTGTGCCATAAATGTAAGCGCTCTTGGGTTTTCAGGATTTAACCCGATGGCCTTTCCAAAAGATTGCATGGCCATGCTTGAGTATTGAGGTCCGCGTGTGGCGGGGTCTACTGTTAATCGAATCATATAAATAAATCCTTCCAGGGCTACAATTTCAGATTCGTTTTCCTTTATAGCTTTTGCTTTGTCAAGGGATGAAGCTGCAAGATCCAAAAACTGATCTTTCTTACTACCTTCTTGCTGACGAACTGCCTGCATTAAATACCCAAATGATGCATAATAAAAAGGTTCCCACTTCGTCTTTTCAGCATTTCCAATTCGTTCAAATAAATTAATAGCACTTTGAAATTCTTCATTTGTTTGTGCTTTGTACACAGTTTCGATGTTCTTTATCATCTGATCAGTGTATCTGTCGTTTGCTATGGCAGATGAGAGCATCAGGCTGAGGATAAAAGTTAACTTGGTTTTCATAGTAGTATAGTTTAGTTATTGATTCTAAAGATTTGGCAACTGGTTGACAGATTTGTTTTTTGAAATTGTTATAAAGACTCCCACAAACAAAAATCGGGGTGCCGCCTGGCGAATAGCTCGACTTACAAATTCACCATTGGCATTGGGTTGAACGCTGTATTGATATCCAAAAATATTATCACGACCCAACAGGTTGGTACAAGACAAATAAATAATAAGATTTGACTTAGGAAGGTAAGCTATGTTTGCGCTTACATCCTGATAGAATGGAGTCTTATCCGTGTTGAAATCCTCTAATGAATTATTTGGATTAAAATAAGTTCTGCCACTGGCAAAACTATAGGTTAAGCCAAATTGGGTTTTAAGAGAAGTAACAAAATGTTTGTACACCGCAGAGAAATTATGTTTTGATGTAAAACTTGGTGTCGCGGACGAAGGAAAATATAAATAGTCACGCTCGGTGTCCAGGTAAGAATAGGAAATCCAATAGTCTACATTTCTAATGGTCTCATTATCCCTCCAAAAAAACTCCACGCCTTTTGCGTAACCTCTACCTTTGTTGTTCAGTTGCTGTAGGTTTCCGTTTTCAAACTTTACCAGCTGGTAATACTTCTTATAATACGTTTCAACCCGAAAGGTTTTCTTGTCGTTAATGACCTGATAGTTCAAAATATAATGATCTGCTTTTTCAGGATTGAGGTTATTGTTAAACATCACATACTCATTCTTGGATGTTTGACGAAATGTTCCATAGGCAAGAGCAAACTGCCCTTGCTTACCCGGCTTGTAGGCAACCGACAATCGTGGATCGACACTTAATTGGTCTATCAAATTATTGTACTCCATTCTTCCACCAACCTTGGTTACGAATCGTTTACTTGCATATATCTCACCCTCTGTGAAAGCTGCCGTAATAGGTTCACGAAACGAAAGTAATTCAGCTTGATTTGAATTCTCATTTTGACGCGTAGCTTCAAAATCACGTTCGATTAATTCGCCACCAAATCGTATTTCAATTCTATCGGAAACAGAATTTTCTAATACTGCCTTAGCATGAATTCCCTTTTCAACATCACCAAGTGGGATGCCATCAATCTTTACTTTGTTTTGGATGTAGGTGTATGATAAGCCACCACGCATGGTCCAATTCTCATTTAGAGATTGCAAATAAGATCCGTTACCATAGCGGTAGTCGTTGCCCAAATCATATTGATATTTTACCTGTGGATCTAAAATATCATGAATGAACAAGGAATAATCGGACTGATTAAAGTTGCCAAAGAATTTAACAAAACCATCCTTACCAATCTGCTTGCGATAGGCAGCACTTCCCTCTAATGAGGCTGGAGGTGTTTTCCAATCAACCTCCTGGTTGATCATTCCAAAGTAAGGGCGCACATTGGTGTATTGAATTTTTCCAGACAACGATGCTCTATCCCAAACTTGGGTGTGAGCCACATCCGCGCCAACCGACATAATTCCAATATCGGTTTGATTCATCTCTGCCTTGTCTTTAGAATTTAAGACTAAAGCAGATGAAAGTGCCTGTCCATATTCTGCAGAATATCCTCCCGTGCTGAAGCTCGTCCCTTTAAACATAAAGGGTAAAAATCTTCCACGTGATGGTGTGTTTGGAGCGGATGGCCCATAGGCGTCCAATACCACCATGCCATCGATAAACGTACGGGCCTCATTGCTATCGCCACCTCTTACAAATAGGCGGCCGCTCTCTCCTACTTTTGTTGTTCCTGGCAACGTGTTTAATGCTCCAGCTATATCGGCTGTGGCACCGGCAGTAGTGGCGATATCAATCGGTTTTAAAATAGTTCTTCGCTTCTCTTCACCAGCTGTAAAGGAACCTGCTGAGATTACAACAGCATCTAGTTGATTGATTTCTTCACGCAAAGAAACATTTACTTTGATAGGCTGTCCATTTAACTCGACAGCTTGTTGAAATTGTTTATACCCTACGAAAGTGACCACAAGAAATTTCGAACCTTTCTCATCGGTAGAGAATGAAAATTTACCATCCGCATCAGAACTAATACCATCATAAGAATCTTGTATAAAAACATTCGCACCTGGGATACCTTCACCTTTCTCATCTGTTACAATACCCGTTACTATAGTTTGGCTGAAGGCTGATAAAGATGAAATAGTGAACAATAAAAGAAACCGTGTTTTCATAGTGCCCTTTTTTTGAGGATTATACGGTAAAGATCAATCGAGAGGAAATCGAATAACAGTTACTGTTACCGAACTGTTGAAACTTCAGGATGATCTGTAAAAATAATCAGGCACTTGGGCTTAGGAATTGGGTACATCCAATTGAAATTTATATTTACCTTTAAAATATGCAACAGTCTTCTGCCACAACACTCTTTCTGCCCATCGCCCTTGGCATCATTATGCTTGGCCTGGGTCTATCGCTTACGCTGAATGATTTCAGGCGTGTAACAAAATATCCCAAGGCGATGACTATTGCCCTTATTTGTCAGATGCTGCTGTTGCCAATCGTGTGCTTTATTATTGCAAAATTCAGCGGACTAAGTCCGGTGCTCTCTGTAGGATTATTGTTACTGGCAGCTTCGCCAGGAGGACCTACCGCTAATTTATACAGTCACCTTTCGCAGGGTGACGTGGCTTTAAATATTACTCTAACGGCCGTAAATAGTGTGCTCACTCTTTTTACGTTGCCCATTATTGCAAACCTTTCAATGGAATATTTTATGGGTGCCGGGCAATATATACCTCTGCCGTTTGTAAAAGTGATCGAAGTGTTCGTTGTGGTTTTGGTGCCTGTCACAATTGGAATGCTGATCAAAAGCAAAGCGCCACAATTTGCGAGTAAAATGGACAAGCCTGTTAAAATTATTTCTGCATTGCTTTTAGTAGTCATTATTGTATCGGTCACCTTGCGCGAAAAACAAATGCTGATTGAACACTTCGCTCAATTAGGTGTGCCGATACTTGTTTTTAATATCCTAAGCCTGGCCATCGGATTCTATTTACCTCAACTTTTTAAGGTGGAAAGAAAACAAGCGATAGCCATTGGTATGGAGATTGGCATTCACAATGGCACGTTGGCTATTTACATTGCGTTGAACGTACTTCATAACTCCGCAATGAGTATTCCGCCAGCCATCTACAGCCTGCTCATGTTCTTTACGGCAGCTGCATTTGGTTTTCTTGTGAACGTAGGCAAGAAGCAGGTTGCTTAAGGTCACATAGTAAATAAGATTTATTTCTATTCAGAATTAAAATCACTCAGGACTACCCATGGCAAAATCTTTGCTAAGTTTGAGAGATGAAAATATTTATTATCATACTAGTTATTGGCACCTGTGGCTCAGTTCATGCTCAGAAAGCAAACAAACTTATTAAGGAAAAAAATGTAGCTCGTATTATCAAGACGCTGTCTGCTGACGATATGATGGGGCGCTCTGCCAGAAAACCCGAGCAGATCGAAAAAGCCACTTTATTTATTGAAAATGAATTTAAGAAAATTGGGTTACAGCCGCTAAGCGGACAAACAAGTTTCAGGCAAGAATTTATTAAAGAACAGATTAGCCCCATAAAGCTGGACGTTACTCTGGATGGTGAAAAAGTAGCTATAGAAAATTTAATTCTGGTTTCTGAAAAGTCGGTCATCAATATGGTGGGGGGCTTGTCTATCAAGACAATTGAAGTTGATCCACAAACAACAAATCAAGATCAATACTTCTTTGATAAAGCCTTCGCATTGGTTCGGGATACGACTAGTTGCATAGTAGTCGTTGGTCCAGAATTCCAGGCAAACTTCATGGAGTTCAAAGGTTATTTCAAGGAACGATTTCTAAATAACCGGAAATCCACAAAAATATTTGTCCTTGGAAAAAGCAAAGCCTTGACATACTCCGTTAAGGCTACCCAAAAAATTGAGTCGATCAAAATGGCTAATGTTGTGGGCATGCTTGAGGGAAAATCAAGCCCAGATGATTTAGTTGTTTTCTCAGGCCATTACGATCACATTGGAATACAAGCACCCATAGAAGGAGACTCTATTGCGAATGGAGCCGATGACGATGCCTCTGGGACAACTGCCGTGATAACATTGGCGAAATATTTTAAGAAACTAAAGAATAACAATCGTACGTTGATTTTCACGGCATTCACTGCGGAAGAAATTGGCGGTTACGGGTCCCAATATTTTTCAAAACAACTTGATCCAGATAAAGTCATCGCCATGTTCAACATCGAAATGATTGGTAAGCCATCGAAGTGGGGGCAAAATAATGCCTTCATCACAGGATTTGAGCGATCTGACTTTGGGAAAATATTACAGAAGAATCTTGCTGGTACACTTTTTCAGTTTCATCCAGATCCTTACCCCGAACAAAATCTTTTCTATCGATCAGATAACGCTACACTTGCAAGATTGGGTGTGCCGGCACATTCGATTTCAACTGATGAAATTGATATTGATAAATTCTATCATACAGTGAATGACGAAATGGAGTCATTAGACATGGCTAATATAACAGCAGCCATCAGAGCGATTGCTTTGAGTTCCAAGACAATAGTTTCTGGAGCAGATACGCCAACAAGAATTGATAAGGCTACAGTGAGATAAAATTAAATTGCTTCTTCTGAAAGGCATAAATTTTCAATTTGATTGGCTTATTTTTGCGGATTCAGAATAGCAGAAATTAGGTAATTGAATAGAAAATGGCCGAATACAGCAAAGAGGAGATCAAAAACATTGAAGAAAAGTGGCGCAACGAATGGGTAAAGCGTGGAGTTTATAAAGTCTCGAACGATTCGAACAAGCCCAAGTATTATGTCTTAGACATGTTTCCCTATCCATCCGGTGCGGGGCTGCATGTGGGCCATCCGCTTGGGTACATAGCTTCTGATATTGTTGCGCGCTTTAAAAGAGTCAAGGGCTTCAACGTGCTCCATCCGATGGGTTTCGATGCCTTCGGTTTACCTGCTGAACAATATGCTCTCGAACACGGCATTCATCCTGCCATCTCCACTGCCGATAATATAAACAACTTCAAAAGGCAATTAGGAAAAATTGGGTTCTGTTATGACTGGAGCCGTGAGGTGCAAACGTGTGACCCATCCTATTATAAATGGACACAATGGATATTCCTTCAAATTTTTGATAGCTGGTTCAACCGAAAGAAAGAAAAAGCAGAACGCATTTCTGAACTTATAAAACTATTTGAAACAGAGGGAAACATAAATCACGCCTTTCCGAATTCAAAGTTTACAATTTCAAGTAAAGACTCATTCACTGCTGATAATTGGAAAGCATTTGATGATAAGAATCAACAGGAGATACTAATGCAATATCGCCTAGCTTACCTTGCCTACACGGACGTCAATTGGTGTGAAGCCTTGGGCACAGTACTAGCAAATGACGAAGTTATTAACGGTGTAAGTTATCGTGGTGGTTTCCCTGTGGTGAAAAAACAAATGCGTCAATGGAGTTTGCGCATAACTGAATACGCAGAAAGGCTATTGAAAGGATTGGATGAGATTGATTTTAGTGACTCCATGAAAGACATCCAACGCAACTGGATTGGAAAAAGCATTGGAGCAAGAATTGATTTTAACCTCACTCCCAACCCCTCTCCTGTGGAGAGGGGGCCGGGGGGTGAGGTCATAACCGTCTTCACAACTCGCCCTGATACCATCTTCGGGGTTGACTTCATGGTGATTGCCCCGGAACATGAATTGGTGAAAAAAATCACTAGCGCAGAACAGAGTGAAGAAATTGAAAAATATTTAAAATACGTAGAGAGTCGTTCTGAAATAGACCGGATGGCGGAAGTAAAAAAAATTACTGGATGCTTTACAGGAGCCTACGCAATCAATCCCTTTAACGGTAGAAAGATTCCTGTTTGGATAAGTGAATATGTGTTAGCTGGATATGGAACAGGTGCGATTATGGCTGTGCCATGTGGCGATGAACGCGATCACAAATTTGCCAAACATTTTAATCTCCCGATCACAAACATCATTGGGCATCATTACAATGGTGAAGAAGCTAATCCAACCAAAGATGCCATTCTTGAAAATTCAGATTTCCTGAACGGCATTGTCATGCATGAGGCTATTGATATTGTTGCGCTTAAACTGGAAGAGAAAGGAATTGGCAAGAGGCAGGTTAATTACAAAATGCGTGATGCGGGCTGGAGCCGCCAGCGCTATTGGGGTGAGCCCTTCCCTGTTGTTTATAAAGATGATTTGCCGTATGCAATGAAGGAAAGTGAATTACCGTTGGAACTACCGCCATCAAACAACTTTAAGCCTTCTGGAAATGGTGAAGGGCCCTTGGCAAATCTAACTGACTGGATAAACTTTGCGCCAGACTCAAAACGCGATAGCAACACCATGCCCACGCATGCCGGAGCGGCCTGGTATTTCTTGCGTTACATGGATCCACACAACACCAACGCATTCGCAGATCCAAAAACACTTGACTATTGGAACCAGGTGGACGTTTACATTGGCGGTTCAGAACATGCAGTAGCACATTTACTGTATGCACGGCTATGGACGAAAGTGTTGCACGACCTTGGCTATATTAAATTTGATGAGCCTTTTAAGAAGTTGATCAATCAGGGGAAGATTACGGGGGATTCAAGGTTTGTTTATCGATTACTCAAGAAACCATCACATTATTTTGGCAAACCTCAGCCAGACATTACGAAGTTAATTAGCAATGAAAAATTTCCGCCAGTCTTCATATCAAAAAATTTAAAGGAAAAATTAGAAAAGGCTGCGCCTCATGATGAGAGCTGGATAGT
>JAENVX010000454.1 GCA_016650355.1 Bacteroidia bacterium
ATGAACCTCATCATAGTATATTCCAAAATGAATCGCTGGTAATGTTAGACGGAGTACCAATTTTCGATGTGGACAAGATCATGGCCTTTAATCCTTTGAAGGTGCAAAAGCTGGACGTGATGATGCGTAAATATTATCTTGGACCATTTGCCTTTGAGGGCATCGTGAGCTATACAACATACAAAGGTGACCTCGGTGGATTTGAACTAGACCCTAAAGCAACAGTGTTGGATTATCAGGGCCTGCAGCTACAAAAGGAATTTTTCTCTCCCAAGTATGAGACCTCAGCCGATGTTGAAAGTAGGCTGGCCGACCAACGAAATTTGTTGTTCTGGGCTCCGGAAATAAAATTAGAAGGAAAAGAAAGTCAATCTGTAGAATTCTATTCATCAGATGAGCCAGGTTTGTACAAGGTAGTCATTCAGGGAATGGCCCATGATGGAAATACCGGCCGTACTTCATCCACATTCGAAGTGAAGTCCCCTGAAAATAACTAGAAGGCTGATGTTATTTATCATTATATGCTGATTTCACGGTTGTAAATCACAAATTCCTTCAGCGAATCATTTTCGAATTGAGAGTAATGGGAGATGACTGGAATACGATAGTCCTCGTCAACCGAATAAGAAAAGCAAGACATTCTTATTTCAGCATCATGCATAATTAAGTTTTAAATTCTATAAGAGGTTAAAATGCTTATTCAGGATGTACTACTTTTAAGGGCTTCAAATTTGCAATGAATTTACGCCTGTACGTTATGATGGCATTGGTGACCTACTTTCATGTAGAAAGTTTTGCGCAGCACCTTGATACCGCGTTTGTTCAGGCATCCATCCAACATGTTCGTGATGCCTATCAAAAATCAATTGCGAACCAATCACATCTCTACAATGGCGCGGAGTATATCCCTTATGAGACTTCCCTTGAACAGCAGGGTCATCCTTACTATTTAGAAGATGATTGGTATGAAGGATCAATTGAGTATAATCATGAAAGATATAATAAAGTACCTATGCGATATGATATTCATATGCAGAAAATAGTGATAGAATATCCTGCAGGCATCGGTGAAATAGAACTGATTAACGAAAAAATCAATCGATTTACTCTGGCGGGTCATACGTTTGAGAATATCCGCAAAGAAAGTAATTCCACTATTGTTCTTGGCTTTTACGATATACTTTATCAAGGAAGAACGCAGGTGCTGGTGAAACGTCAAAAAATAATCTATAAACGACAAGTGCGGAATAATCTTGTTTTGGAATTTCTACCACGAGATAAAATATATGTTTTTAAGGAGAACGTTTATTTTGCAATAAGTAATAAGGCCAGTGTGATCAAAGCGTTAGGTGACCAGAAACAAGCAGTAAAAAAATATATTTCCAAAAACAAATCCCTATTCAGTTCCAATCGTGAAGCTGCCCTTATCAAAATAGCCCAACTCTATGATGAACTCCTGAAGTAATGCCAGTAATGAAAATTATCTTATTCGCTTTTCTGATTGAGCTTACATCATTTTGGTCGATAGCTCAAGAAGACAAGACTTTAACAGGTGACTTCAGGGACGTGAAATTCATAGACTTTACTAACCAGATTGAAAACAAAACGAAATATGAATTTTTTTATAATCCGGCATCGATGGACAGTTTAAAAATAAATATATCTGTTATAAGAAAGACCATACCCGAAATCTTAGATGAACTGTTCCAAAATACTGAAATACGTTACGCAATTGATGAAAATTATTCTGTCTACATTTCCATAGGTCGATCCATTGCGACTGATTTGCCATTCGGTTTCTTTAACGATGGTGAACGATTGAACGTACAAAAAAACAACGATCAGGATTACTCACCTTATGAAGAGGTAGAAAAGTCAAAAGAGAATAAGCTATATACTATCGGACTAAAAACCGCCAACTCAAGAGCCACAGCCAATATTGCCGGATACGTACGAAATTCAAAATCTGGTGAGCCGGTGATTGGTGCGACTGTGTTCATTGAAACTCCTTTAATCGGAGTTGCTACTGATCAGTTTGGCTATTTTTCTATCACACTTTCCAAGGGCAGGCATGAGTTGATTGCAAAAAGTATAGGACTGAAAAGCGCCAAATACCAGGTAATGTTATATTCAGATGGAAAACTAGATATTGAATTACTGGAAGACATAACGCCTCTTAAAGAAATTGTAGTTCAAGCCGATCGCGATGTAGCAGTCCTGGGCCTCCAAATGGGATTGGAAAGATTGGATATTAAAACTATAAAACAAATTCCGGTTGCGTTGGGAGAAGTGGATATATTCAAAGCCATACTTACTTTACCTGGAGTTCAATCTGTTGGCGAAGGTACCGTGGGTTTAAATGTTCGGGGAGGTGCCTCCAATCAAAATTTAATTTTATACAATGATGCAACCATTTTTAATCCATCGCATTTTTTTGGATTTTTTTCGGCATTTAACCCGGATATTTTAAAAAATGTGGAGTTGTATAAAAGTGGAATACCAGCAGAATATGGTGGACGCTTGTCTGCAGTATTAGATGTGAGTACTCGCGATGGCAATAAAAGAAAATTTTCAGGCTCTGGAGGCATCAGCCCCGTTACCGGAAGATTTGCATTGGAGGGCCCAATCATAAAAGATAAAACTTCATTTTTGATTGCCGGCCGTTCAACTTATTCCAATTGGCTACTTACCAAAATCCCTTCTATCACATTAAAAAATAGTCAAGCATCCTTCTATGATGCCAATATGTCGCTCAGTCACCAAATGGACGATAAAAATACTTTCTATGCCTCAGGATATATAAGCAAAGATGGTTTCAAGTTAGGAAGTGATACGACATATAAATATTCCAACCAAACTGCATCGGCAAAATGGAAACATATTTTTGGAAATAAATTTTATGGAATTCTAACCGCCAGTTACAGTGGCTATGATTATGATGTTTCAAGTGATGCCAATTCAATCAATAGCTTTCAATTATCTTACTTCATTCAACAAGCAAATATCAAAGCTGATTTTACCTATTTCTTGAATTCAAAACATACACTAAATTTTGGCGTCTCCACCATCCATTACAAATTGTCGCCTGGAGAATATCAGCCCTTAGGAACAGCCTCACTTGTAGCCCCGGATATTTTACAAAAAGAGCAAGGTGAAGAAAGCGCTCTTTATGTGGGAGATAACTATGAAATAACCTCTCGGCTTTCGCTCTATGCTGGCCTTCGATATTCGTTGTTTCAAAATCTTGGCCCCAAAGAGATTTACATGTATGATCCCAACTCTCCGAAAAGTAAAAACTCAATCCTTGATACCGTGCAGATTTCATCCGGCCAAAAAGTAGCGAGCTATAATGGACCAGAATATCGGTTCTCTATGCGTTATACTTTGACTAGCAGCAGCTCGATAAAGTTCGGCTACAACAAAATGCGCCAATATCTTCAAATGTTGTCTACTACAGCCGCGGCCTCACCAATCGATATCTGGAAATTAAGCGACTCTTATGTTAAACCACAGCTTGGTGACCAATTCTCATTAGGCTATTATCACAATTTGAAAGCTAATCTCGAAACTTCCGTAGAAGTCTATTACAAAACCATGGAAAACTTCCTGGATTTTAAAGGTGGAGCCAAATTAATTCTAAATCATCACATTGAAACCGATGTTGTTAACGCAACTGGCAAAGCCTACGGAGCAGAATTTATGATTAAGAAAGTGAGTGGTAAACTAAATGGTTGGCTAAGCTATACCTACTCCCGCTCATTTCTTCAAACAAAAGGTGTCGCTCTTTCAGAATCTATAAATGAAGGCAATTGGTATCCAAGTAATTATGACAAACCAAACGCGGTCAATTTTATTGGCAATTATAAATTTAGTAGAAGGTTCAGTATGTCGCTGAATATGACGTATAGTACTGGCAGGCCAATTACACTCCCCCTAGCCAAATATGATGTCAATGGATCTAAAAGATTATACTATTCCGAACGAAATCAATACCGCATTCCAGACTATTTCAGAACTGACTTTGCGTTGAACATTGAAGGAAATCATAAAATAAAAAAACTCGCTCATAGTTCATGGATAGTAGCAGTATACAATCTAACTGGCAGGCGTAATGCTTACTCCATTTATTTTACTTCCACAGACAATGTGGTGAAAGGGTATAAACTTTCCATTTTCGGAAACGCTATTCCGACAATTACCTATAATTTCAGATTCTAAACCCGTATGAAAAAAATAGGATTTGTTTTTATACTGGTAATCGGATGCATCGATCCGTATGAACCTCCACACATCAATCAGGGTGACGCGATCCTGGGTATAGATGGGTTTATTAATACAAATGGAAAAAGCCGTATAACACTTACCCGATCACAAAATCTTCTGGATACAGCAGATTTGCAATTCGAATCGAACGCTTTTGTCTCAATTGAAGATGAAAATGGAAATCTTTCTTTTCTTAAAGAAGAAGAACCAGGCAAATATGGCTTGGAAGCAAAGTCATTCAACGACTTAAAATACAGGTTACATATTCGCACCACAGATTCAAATGAATATGTCTCCGATTTTGTTGCGTTAAAAAACAGCCCTGCAATTGATAGCATTTCCTGGGATATCAATACAGAGAAAGGGGTTCAAATTTATATCAACACGCATGATGCTGAAAATAAAACACAATATTACAGATGGACATTCGAAGAGACCTGGCAGTACACATCTGCTTTTGTATCAACTTTTATATTCGAAAATCATACAGCTGTCCTTCGTAAGGATGATATTTATACATGCTGGAAAACACATGCATCAGATAAAATTCTGGCTGGTTCCTCCACTAATTTGCTGCAGGATATTATCGTTGGATTTCCTATTGCCTCCATTGAGCAAAAAGCCGAGAAAACAAGATACAAGTACAGCATACTTGTAAAGCAATTTGCCCTTTCTGTTGAAGCCTTTGAGTATTGGGAACAACTTAAGAAAACAACGGAAGATTTAGGAACAATCTTTGGCCCACTTCCCTCACGCGTATTGGGTAACATAAGGTGCCTAACCGAACCAAACCAACCCGTATTGGGGTTTATATCCGGTGGCACTGTTACCGAAAAAAGAATATTTATTTCATCAATCAATTTACCAACGCCTAGTCAATACATTACACCTTACATTGATTGCGAAGATAAATTTATTGAGATTGAATCAATTGCTAGTTTTAACGGCCCATTTCTTCTTATCGGTCCTGTTTCGGATCCTATAATTC
>JAENVX010000455.1 GCA_016650355.1 Bacteroidia bacterium
ACATATGCTGTATTGTAGGTTCTTAAGGTGTGTGCTATTAAATTTCGTCAGCAACGTGGGACAAAGACGTAGGTATTTACACGCATACGTCTTATAGCTAAGCGTTGTGGTGCATTGCTTTAATGAGAATTGATTAACCAAAATCAGGATTAAAGGACAAGCTAAATTTTTTAAAAAGAAAATTCAGTTATGCAACAACGCCCTTTTTGTTGATAATTGCCAGATATACCAGGACGCCAATCAATACTACATTGAACTCCACGCCATTTCTGCCAGCGCCTACCACAAACCACCCCTCGGCCGCGTGAATCATAATAATACCGTAAGCCTTCGATAAAGTACATATTTGTTGGGATCTAATCAGGATTTTATTTTGCTAAAAAGATATGGCAAAAAGCAGAATAGATATTCAACAGAAAATGTTTGGTGTTATAGAGCAGTGGAATCAGAGTGAGTTACCAATAAAGGAGTTCTGTACCCAGCACCAGATTGTAAATTCTACCTTCCACTATTGGTTGAAGAAGTGCCGTGTGAAAGATCAGGAATCATCTGGTTCATTTATTCCCATTCAAGTTAAAGAAACATCTTCGGATGTAGCCTTCGCTGAACTGACTTTGCCAGATGGCAGGAGGTTTACGTTCTATCAACCCTTGGATTGTTCATTTATAAAATCGTTGTTATCATAAAATGCTAACCCTGAGCAATGCACTTCGGTATTTTTTATATCGTGATAATACGGATATGCGAAAAGGGTTCGATGGACTTAGTGGTGTTGTTCGACAGGCACTAAATAAAGATCCTCTCAGTGGGGATGTATTTATTTTTTTGAATAAGCGTCGTACTCAAATAAAATTATTACTCTGGGAACGGGATGGTTTTTCCCTCTATCATAAACGTCTTGAGCGTGGCACATATGAGCTTCCTCTATACAATGGCACTCATGGTGTAGAACTTCGAAGTGATGAATTAATGTTAATACTGCAAGGTATCTCATTGAAAAGTGTACGGAGGAGAGAACGTTTTGATTTAACTAAAAATAATTTGCAATCTTCCTTGAATCATGCATAATAATTTGTGCATGTTTTTTATTTTGCAAGCATGCTTGATGAGGCCATTAACTACAAAGAGAAGTATGAGGATATGTTCGTTAAGTACACTCATCTTCAAAACGAACTGGATCAACTCAAGCGTTTTGTTTTTGGATCACGTCATGAACGCTTCGTTCCATCCGCCCCCCCAGAGCAATTGGCGTTAGGATTAAATGTTGTTGCTAACCCAGCCGCTTGTAGGGCAACGGAAACGATATCCTACACTCGAACTAAAGCAACCGCCTCAGAAAAAGTTAACACCGGAAGAATGAAGCTTCCTGCTGATCTTCCCAGAGAGCAAGTAATTATTGAACCCGGGGAAGATGTTAGCGGAATGAAAGAGATTGGGAAGGAGATTACAGAAGAGCTCGAATACACTCCCGGAAAATTGTATGTAAAACAATACGTTCGCCTAAAATATGCAAGAGCTAATGGTGAAGGTATAGTAATCGGAGAACTTCCCTCACGTCCCATTGACAAAGGAATTGCGGGTCCTGGATTATTAGCGCAAATCATTATTGATAAGTATACCGATCATCTCCCTATACATCGGCAAATACAACGTTTTGAGCGCGAAGGAATCAAATTATCTTCTTCCACCTTGACAGATTGGATCAGTGCCACCTGTGAATTACTTGATCCTCTTTACGAAGTACTTCGCAAAGAGGTTTTGTGTGCAGATTACCTGCAAGCAGATGAAACGCCAATCAAAGTATTAGACAAAGCCAAGAAAGGTACAACGCACCGCGGATTTCATTGGGTATATCGTTCACCTGTGAAAGGCATGGTGTTATTTGATTATCGGGAAGGAAGAGGCCGCGAAGGACCACAAGAATGTCTGAAAGATTTTAAGGGATACTTACAGACCGACGGCTATACGGTGTACGAGTACTTTGCCTCAAAATCAGGTATTACCCTATTACATTGCATGGCACATGCACGAAGAAAATTTGACGAAGCCCAGGGGAACGATAAAGTGCGAGCTGAGTATGCTTTAACAGAGATACAAAAATTGTATGCCGTAGAACGTGAAGCAAAAAAAGATGCCGCAACGTCGGAACATCTTTATGCACTTCGTCAGCAAAAATCAATTCCAGTTCTTGAAAGTCTGAAGGAATGGATGATAGAGAATTATAAAAGCGTATTACCGCAAAGCCCGATTGGCCAAGCCATTTTTTATAGTTTGCAGCGCTGGGACAAATTAATGCACTACACAACGAATAGCAAGTTGGAAATTGATAACAACCTTGTGGAAAATGCTATCAGACCGGTAGCGATCGGAAGAAAAAATTATTTGTTTGCCGGATCTCATAACGGTGCCCGTAGAGCTGCAATGCTTTACTCCTTTTTGGGTACTTGCAAAATTAATGGCATAAATCCATTTGAATGGCTACGAGATATTCTCTTCAAAATACCCACGCATCCTGTAAATAAACTTCAAGAATTACTACCTTCTCAATGGAATAGCAAGATGTAGTTTACCGAAGGCTTACGTTGTACCATTATTCTTGGAGCATTCAAGGTACTGAAGATTCTTGTTAAAAGGCAACGTTAATTTGTGTCAGCTCATGGTTGCTTTCAGGTGATACTTTACAATAGTATAGATTGGTAGTACTGAACGACACACATTTCATCGTATGGTCAGCGAATATTTCAACATCGTAAAACTAGATCGGAAAAGATTGTGTAGATGCGTTTTGAATTGTTAGGAAATCTGTCTGTAAA
>JAENVX010000456.1 GCA_016650355.1 Bacteroidia bacterium
CGGACAGCCCTGCGCGTTGGCACAATTTTTCCTATTCAATAATGTACTAAACCTTAAACTGTGAACGAAGGCGGCAAAATTTTAATGATTGATGACGATGAGGACGTGCTATTGGCAGCCAAAATGTTACTCAAAAAATACGGCTATCAGGTCATTATTGAAAAAAACCCAAACAAGATTCCCTTTCTATTAAACAATGATACCTACGATGTGATTTTGCTGGATATGAACTTCAGCAAAGATACCACGAGTGGCAAAGAGGGTTTTGAATGGCTAGGACAAATCAAGGAAAAAGATCCTAGCGCAGTGGTAATCATGATCACTGCTTTTGGCGATGTGGAAATGGCTGTTCGAGCTTTGAAAGAAGGCGCCACAGACTTTGTGCTCAAGCCATGGCAAAATGAAAAACTCCTTGCTACTATTTCCACCGCTATCCGGTTAAAGAAATCATACAATGAGGTCGATAAACTTCGCAAGGCCAAAGAAATGCTTGAAGAGCAAATCAGTCAACCGTTCCGTGATATTATCGGTAACAGTCACGCCATTAAAGAGGTGTTCTCATTAATTGATAAAGTAGCCAAGACAGACGCCAATATTCTTATACTCGGTGAAAATGGAACTGGAAAAGAATTGGTTGCTCGCGCCATACATCAAAAGTCGATGCGAAAGGAAAACTCATTTGTCTCAGTGGATATGGGTGCCATCACCGAATCGCTTTTTGAAAGTGAGCTTTTCGGGCATAAGAAAGGAGCCTTTACCGATGCCCGCGAAGACCGGCCAGGGAGATTTGAATTAGCTAACGATGGAACTTTATTTTTGGATGAAATCGGCAACTTGACCCTGAGCCTTCAAAGTAAATTGCTTACTGCGTTGCAATCGAGGCAAATCACACGGGTGGGCTCCAATCATGCCATGGAAGTTGATATTCGTTTGATCTGCGCAACCAACATGAATCTGCATCAAATGGTGAAGGATGGAAAGTTTCGGCAAGATTTGCTATACAGAATTAATACAGTTGAAATAATAATTCCACCACTTACTGAACGTGGCGATGATATACCTATGCTTGCGAATCATTTCTTGAATTATTATTCAAAGAAATATAGAAAGGATGTTCTCACCATTTCACCTGGTGCCATGACTAAACTCAAAAAATATCCATGGCCAGGAAACATCAGGGAACTTCAGCACGCTATTGAGCGTGCACTAATCATGGCAGATTCCCCCACCCTTCAAGAAAGTGATTTCCTTTTTAGCCGAAAAGGTAGTGAATCAGTCAACCCCGATACTCTTAATCTAGATGAAGTAGAAAAGGCTGCTGTCGCTAAAGCCATCCAATTACACAACGGAAATATTTCTAAAGCTGCGGACGAATTGGGATTGACTCGTGCTTCCCTTTATCGCAGAATGGAAAAATATGGAATTTAACTGGCGGTCTCCCATTGCTACAAGAATAGCAATTTTGGTTGTCACCATTTTTGCTTTTGCTTTCTCCACCGTTGGAGCTGATCGAAGTTTCCTCCTGATACTGGCTTTACTGGGTGCTATATTATTTCAGATAAAGCAGATCATTAAGATCGTAGAAACCTCCAATGAGAACATCGCCTCTTTCCTCGACTCTATCCAATTCGATGATCTGTCAGCTTCATTTAAGACCGAAAGCCAGGATCCGGGAGTGAGAAAACTTCACACAGAATTAAATGAAGCATTGGCTAAACTGCGCACCTCAAGAAAAGAGCGCGACTCCGAATATCAATTTTTCAAAAACATTGTTCAACATGTTGGAATTGGTATCCTAACGTTTAAGCGTGATGGGTCCATTCAAATCATAAACAGTGCTGCCAAGCGGCTCCTTCGGGTAACCAAAGCAGAGAGCATAGAAGATTTGCGCGAAATGAGTGAACCCTTGGTGGAGTCTTTCCTTAAACTTAAAACTGGAGGAAGGGAGTTGGTGCGCCTAAAAGCAGGTGATGAAGTCATTCAACTTTCTGTGTATGCCATTGAACTTACACTAAGGGGAGAGGAACTGAAGCTTATCTCCATGAGCAACATTCAAAGTGAATTGGAAGAAAAAGAAATGGAAGCATGGCAAAACCTGGTTCGCGTGCTTACACATGAAATCATGAATTCAGTTACTCCTATTTCATCATTGGCTGGTATTGTAGAAGAAGACATACAACACAAGCTGGAAAAAGGCGATGAAATAAATCTAAAAAAAGAAGAGGCGGAAGATATGTATTTGTCCCTGCAAACAATCAGTAGGCGAAGTGCAGGACTAATTCGGTTTGTTAAAGAGTTTAGAAACCTCACACATATCCCCAAACCAAAACTTACTGAAGTAAACGTGAAAAGTATATTGGAGGAAATGGCGCTACTCCATAAAAAGGAATTGGCTGATCAAGATGTAGCCATTTCAATTTCTGTTGATCCTGAACACCTCACAATAAGTGCGGATAAAAATATGATTGAGCAGGTACTGATCAACTTAATTAAGAATGCAATTCAGGCTTTTGATGAACAGCCTGATAAGAAAATAGAACTGACAGGATTTGCCGGTGAAAAAGGAAGGGCAGCTATTTCCGTAAAAGATAACGGGCAGGGTATTGATGCCGAAGCGTTGGAAAAAATATTTATCCCGTTTTTCTCCACAAAAAAAACTGGGTCAGGAATTGGACTGAGTTTGACCAAACAGATTATGCGTCAGCATGAAGGCAGGATCTCCGTAAAATCTAACTTAGGAGAAGGGACCGAATTCACGTTGAGGTTTTAGTCCAGAGTGACAAGCCTTCTCAAGTCGTTTACTATCAGGCATATCACCTACTCAAACAGGATTATGGAAAAGTTTTCTAGCTTTGCAAAATAGCAGCAGACTATGCCAGACATTCAAAAAAAAATCACCAGCATTCTTAAAGATAAGCTTGGGATTTCTGATTCAGAGATCACCCTTGATGCCAACTTCGTAAAAGACTTGGGAATAGATTCTCTCGACTATGCCGAATTAGTAATGGAATTTGAACAAACCTTTGATATCAAAATTCCTGATGACGATGCCGAAAAAATGCAGACCATAAGCCAGGCTGTCAAATACATCGAATCGAAACTTAAGAAATAATTAAGTTGGATTATTTGTCTGCAGTTCAAAATAACTGCAAAATCTTTTCATCTTCTCCGCTACATTAACCAGAAATGGTTCCTGCTTTTCCGGCTTTCCTACCGGACAATAAAACCATCCGTTTCTATCTTCATTCCAGAAGACCATAAACTTTTCGTAGTGAATCAGTAATACATCACGATCATAGATCTCCTCACCCTCCTTATCGTGCAATCCTGTAAATTGTAAAAGAATGTGTTCCTTTTTAAATAATTCTCCTTTTTGGCATTCGATACTATTGAGTCTCATTAAGAGTCTTGCCTCTAAATCCCAAGCTTTAAACTTTATTTTTCGTGACTTAAAATCCTGTGACGTCATACTAGTTCTATTTTCTAAATTTGAGAGGCCAATTCATGAACGAAAATAGTAAGGTATTCTTCATTATCAATAAATATTCAGGAACTGACTTCCAGCCTGAATTGGAAGACTTGATAATCTCACAATGTGGAGCACTCCATATAGACTGCACAATCGAATTTACACGAGATCGTGGTCATGCAACGGAACTAGCAAAAAAAGCTTCCTCACATGGTTATGAAAAAGTCATAGCTGTGGGTGGCGATGGAACAGTCAATGAAGTTGCTCAGGGTTTGGTACATTCGAATACAGTAATGGGAATTATTCCAAAAGGGTCAGGAAATGGTTTGGCCCGTCACTTGCGCATTCCTATGAACGTTAAAAAGTCGTTGGAAATTTTAAGTTCTCAAAAGACTATCCGCATGGACACGCTGTTAATCAATGACAAGCTCGCAGTGAATGTGGCGGGTATTGGCTTTGATGGACACGTGGCTGGGTTGTTTGGAAAAAACGGAAAACGAGGATTGGTTGGTTATATTAAATTGGTGACAAAAGAGTTTTTTAGGTACAAGGAATTTCCTGTAGAGATGATCGTAGATGAGAAGGTTCTACACAGACATTCTTTTATTTTGGCGCTAGCCAATTCATCGCAATTCGGAAACAATGCAACGGTGTCTCCATATGCCTCTATATGCGATACGCTGATGGATGTGTGCTTAATCAAAAAAGTTCCGCTTTCACAATCAATTGGTTTTGCAAAGAAATTATTCTCGAATAAAATTCATACCTCCGCCTTTGTTGAGATTATAAAAGCAAAGAAGGTTAGCATCCGGTTTCCAAAACCTATGCCGTATCACATCGATGGGGAGTCGATGGAACCCGAATCAATTTTTAATATCTCCCTGGAAGCAGCATCCTTAACCGTAATCGTGCCAGACAATCCAAAATTTACCCATTAGAATAGGCTTAAGATCATCCGCACTTCAATAAATACCACAATTAGGGTAACCAACCCTACTCAGTTTTACCGTTAAAGCATATATTCCAACCTTATTAACACAAAATATTATGAAAAAACTATTTACGATTTCATTGTTTCTGCTATGCACCGGATGGTCAATCGCACAAACTCTTACTCAACCACCCAGCGGTGACAATCAAAAATCAAGCGTTTCACAGTGGATTGGCCCTGTGAAAATAAACATCAATTATAGTAGTCCTGATGTAACAGGTCCAAATGGCGAAGATCGCAAAGGCCACATTTGGGGCGAGCTGGTTCACAATGGTTTTATTGACCAGGGTTTTGGATCCTCAAAGGCAGCACCATGGAGAGCTGGCGCGAATGAAAACACTACAATCACTTTTTCGAATGATGTAAAAATTGAAGGCAGGGATATAAAAGCGGGAACATACGGGCTTTTCCTGGCAACTGAAAAAACCGGACCTTGGACATGGATATTCTCAAAGAATAGCACAAGTTGGGGAAGCTATTTTTATGATGTCAATGAAGATGCGCTGCGTGTAACTGTAAGTCCACAAGAAGCACCACACCAGGAGTGGCTCACGTTTGGCTTTGAAGACAGACTTCCAAATTCTAGCGTAGCCTATCTACACTGGGACAATAAACGAGTGTCATTTAAAATTGAAGTGGCCGATATAAATGCACTATATGTTTCCAAGATGCGGAATGAATTACGCACCTCTCCAGGGTTTGATTATCGAAACTGGTCGACTGCCGCCCAGTTTTGCGCGCAAAACAAAATTAATTTGGATGAAGCGTTGACATGGGCTGACGCTGCAATGAATCCCAACATCGGGGGCATTGAAGACTTCGGTACGTTGAGTACGAAGGCAGCTGTTTTGAGAGCAATGGGACGTGAAGCTGAAGCCGAACCAGTAATGGATAAGGCCATTAGAATCCCAAACACTCCCGTGGGTGCTATCCATCAATATGCCAGGGGGCTTTTGACAGCCGGAAAAAAAGAAAAGGCGATGGAGGTTTTTCAGTTCAATGCAAAATTGCACCCAGAAGATAAGTTTACAACTAGCGTTGGCTTAGCAAGAGGTTATTCTGCGATGGCTGACAAGAAGAACGCTGTCAAATATTGGGAACTGGCAATTAAAAATATCCCAGAAAATCAAAAGCCATATCTTGCTACATACCAAGGTGAGTTAAAGAAAGTGCAAGAAGGAAAATAGTGAAATTGTATCAGTGTTCGGTAATCGGTTTGAATCCTCAGATCGATTATCGATTACTTTTAGGAGATTACTAAAGCTTACCCCACCCTCTTTGCTTTAAATCCTTCCTGAATCAAAATGCCGATAAGCTTGTCACGTGCATCTCCCTGAATTAATATCTGTCCGTCTTTAACGGAACCACCAACTCCACATTTAGTTTTCAGTTTCTTACCAAGCAATTCCAGGTCATCGCTATTTCCTACAAAGCCCGTCACCAATGTCACTTGCTTTCCTGCGCGTGAATTTTTGTCCAGAGAGACCCTAAGACTTTGTTGATGTACCGGTAGTGTATTCGGTTGAACTTCTTGACGCTCCTGAAAATTGAAATCCTGATTGGTCGAATACACAACGCCTTCCCGATTTTTCCATAGATTATTTTTTTTCATAAGATTGACATAAATAAGAAAGCACCATTCAACATAAATATTAAAGCGATAACAATGCCTAGATTAAACTGGAATTCCATTCCCCATTTTTTTGAAATTGAGATCATCGAAAGCACAAACAGCAATACCGGGGCAAAGCTAAAATTACCGTAAATGGTGGCGAGATTCGTAAGTCGGTAGTCTTTTTCGTTCTCAACTGTTACAAGTATTCCTAAAAAGGAAGATGTATGTACTTTGACGGTTGAACCAAACGGAAAATTCTTTATTGCATCATAGCTTACCGGAAAATGATGTCCCTTATCTGTTACAAGAAAATCTGCTTTTAGGTTTCGAAATGCTATTTCACGTATCGAGCGAGGATCAGTAAGGACGCGTTCCTCACTAATTTTGGTTGGCAATGAATAATCCATCCAAAAGAGCAAGCAGCAGGCACAGCCAAGCCAGGCAAGTCTTTTAAGCAGTGGTAGCGAGCGCTGCATTAATAAGAAACTCTCTGAAGGGGCCGATGGTCGTTGAGCTTTATATCCACTCTCTTGTCTTTTCCTATAGGCCGGGTCGCGATGCAGAGGTTGGGCAGGCAACGAACTTATCGATTGTGTAAGCATCTGATTGTACATATGGCGCGCCACCGGATCACTCAGCACTTCATATGCCGCATTCACCTCCTTAAAGGCAGCTTCTGCTTCAGGCAATGGATTTTTATCAGGATGCAATAAAATCGCTTGTTGTCGGTAAGCCCGCTTAATTTCATCCTCTCCGGATTGCAGTGTGACGCCTAATATGTCGTAATAGTTTTTCAAGCCAGTAAAATGACAATGCCAATTTCAGGATTTAAACCGTAATTATGTAATAGAAATTCTGTTGCGTAATTTGACGAATGAAAATCACCTACATACACTTAATGGTATCACAACCCTTTCTGTGATTTTCATTGTCAAGGTTAAACCCTGACAATTCGAAGAATTCTCGAAGAATTCGTCAGTTATTGAGTTGTGAATTATCCTTACTCATAACCTGGGTTAAAACGTAATTGACCCCATAAAAGTGCATTCTAGTAAGGGGACACTAGCCCAACATCTAAGGCAATAAAAAAACCCGCACCGATTGCTACCGGAGCGGGCTTACAGAAAATTCTGGTCGTGATGAACTCAGTGCTTTACAACCAGCGTCAACACTGGTTTGCCAGAGTGGCCTACTACGTTTTCGGCTACACTACCAGCCATTACGTGAGCAAGGCCTGTACGTCCATGAGTAGCCATAGCGATCATATCGGCATTGATACTATCCGCAAAATTTATAATACCCTCCTCTGGAGAAGTGTCGTTATAGACGTTGATCGTATAGTTTTTAAGGAGTAATTTTTTTGAAAATTTATCCATGTACCCCTTCACCTCGCGATCGCGTTGAAAATCAGCCGGGGTATTAATACGCAATAAGTGAATAGTGGAATTATAGATTTGCTGCGTTCGTTTAACAATTCGAGAGAAGACCTCCTCATCTTTTGACATTGTAGTTGCGTATACAATATTCTTAAAACTATTGGATGAGGGTTTTGTGTGCACGGTTAAAACCGGACAACGAGCATGCCGCACCACCTTTTGAGTATTGGTACCAATAATCATCTCTTGCAACTTTGTCTGACCTTTAGTCCCCATTACAATCAGATCTACTTTATGTGCACTGATGATTGAATTCATTCCATGAAATGGATTCCCTAATCGTAACTCCCCGATAATTTTTACCGCATTGAAACGTGGCTCCATGACGAACTTCTCCAATTGCTTCTTGGCTTTCTCTAGCAACCGAAATGTAAATATTTTATCTTCCCAATTCTGACTTTTCCATTCTCCAGATATCCGGTAGGAGTCTGAGGTGGCTTCCTCCACTACATGAAGTACAATGATATCAGCTCCATCTTTTTTAGCTATATCAAATGCCACTTCCATGGCATTAATAGATGTCTTGGAAAAATCGATTGGGACAAGTATTTTTTTCATGGTTGTTGAATTTATTTTTCTGATATAAGTAAAAGTAACAATTTCGATTCTAAATAAAAATGACCTTTACCTGCAAATCACTTCGCTTTGAGCAAATTCACTTTGCTGTTGCACATTCTGATGATCGTGAATAAAAAAGGCCCTGCCAATAAGCAAACACCCGGAAACCAAAAACAAAATGGTAGTTAATCGGCTCAGGTTACGCTTTATAAATACTGAAGATAATCCCAACAAACTTGTTGCCCCCAGCATAACAGGCCAAGTGCCAAGCCCGAAAAAAAACATAAATAAAAAACCCTCCCACCACGTGCTGAGTGTAAGACAATACGTCATCGCTAAATAAGTAAGGCCACAAGGGAGAAGACCATTCAACATGCCCAATACAACCGAGGACCATGGTCCTTTGTGTTGAAGGACATATCCAAATTTCATCTTAAGCCATATTGTGAAGCGCACTATACCAGCAGAGACAAAAGGAATTTTGACACCGGTTATTCCTCCAAAACCAATTATTAGAAGTACTCCTCCAATAATAAAAGAAAGAACTTGTTGATATGCCGACAGATGAATGAATATTCCCGCAGTTGAAGCGATAACGCCTAATCCCCCATAGATAAATATTCTTCCTGTGTTGTAGAATAGCTTTTGTGCTATAAATGGTCTTTTTGCTGTGACCGCCATAATCAATGGACTGCACATTCCTACGCAATGAAGACTGCCGGCAAAACCCAAGATTAATGCAGTTAGCAACATATCAGATCACAATTGTCTTTTCATAAAAATAATCTTTCCCTTCCATCGACCACTTGAACTGAGCACGATAATGACCAACTTCAAAATCGCTTCTTCTAAATCGTTGCACATTATAAACAGAAGATTCTACTTTATAAATTTGATCAAGTCGCGAATTGGAAGGCCGCATAAAAAGTATTTGCCCATTCTCTACTTCTAGTAATCTTCCAAAATGAAGTTCAACCTGATCCCTATTCACAATAATATCAGGCTGATCTAAAAGCAAATTTGCATTGCTTATTTGTTGCATCTTTTCTCCGTGCTTCAATTCCTCCTGATAGTAATTTTTAGAAACTAGATTTACATCTTGTCGAACGCAGATTGCTACCAGCACTCCTATAAAGAGGGCAAAAGATATAAATGATACAACAATCCATTTTCCAAAATTCATAACCTCATTTTATATGTTTAGATTTTAAAGGACCTATAAACTTAGCATCCGCGATCTCAATGCGCTTTCCGTTTTGATAAACCCCCAATTGTACAATCATCCTCATCGAAGTGATTTCATGCTCGGGCAACTTCACCATAAAGATTCCCTTATACATGTCTTCTTTCGGAACAATGATACTCGGCTCGCCCACTTTACTTAGCAAGGCTGAGGCGGGAGATTCTATTCTGAGTTCAATTGGAACATCGTCAAATGTTTTGTTCACAAATTCGATGCTATATAAGTTGGTAATCAACCCGTCTTCTGTCTTTGTGTAAAGTGTGCCAGGAGCTTTCAATACGGTCATCTCAATGTCTGCACGTGTGAAAATGAAATAACTAAGAAGACTTAGCAAGGCCACCAAAACAAACGTGTATCCAGCTATACGTGCATTGAAAAGTTTTTGTACCCCTTGTTCGATTGCTGTATGAGAAGAATACCGAATCAACCCTTTTGGTTTATTGATCTTCAACATAACATCATCACAAACATCGATGCATGCGGTACAATTCACGCATTCGAGTTGCGTGCCGTTACGAATATCTATTCCGGTAGGGCAAACATGCACACATAGCTTACAGTCTATACAGTCTCCCTTTTTTTCTACCTCCGTTTTCTTCCTTTTTCCTCTTGGCTCTCCCCGCAGCCAATCGTAGGCCACCACAATTGAATCTTTTACCAACAACACACCCTGCAATCTTCCATAAGGACAAACCACGATACAGGCTTGCTCGCGAAAGTGGGCAAACACTCCATAAAAAATTCCAGTAAATGCAGTTAAGCCTATAAAGCCTGCGATGTGTTCGCCAGGAGATTGCATTACAATTTCTTTCACCTGATCTATTCCTATTAAGTACGCCATCAAAAGATGCGCAATCACTATTGATATTGCCAAAAATATAATGTGCTTGCTTACCTTTTTAAAGAATTTTTGAAAATTCAAAGGAGCATTATCAAGTCTTCTCTGGGCGTTGGCATCACCTTCGATCCAATACTCAATTTTGCGGAAGACCATTTCCATAAACAACGTTTGCGGACAAGCCCACCCACACCATACCCTTCCGAATGCAACAGTAAAGAGGAGGATGAAAACAAAAAATGTAATCAATGTAAGCGCCAGAAGGAAGAAATCCTGTGGCCAAAACACCTGACCTAATATAATAAACCTGCGTTCGAAAATATTGAAAAGCATGAAGGGCTTCCCATTCATCTCTATGAAAGGTCCGGCAAATAGTATCGATAGCAATACAATTGAGACAACTATCCTCCAGTTGTGATGACTACCCCATGGTTTTTTAGGATAAACCCACACTCGCTTGCCATCGGCATCAACCGTAGCAATTGAATTACGATATTCCTCATCATACTCAAAAAGATTTTCCTGCATTATGCTTATTTATAAAAGACATCGGGCTTAGTCTATAACACCCTAAGCTATGCCCGTCCCTACATTTTAAAGACCAGCCTGAATTTTCACGCTATCACTCTTCGGGGCAACAGGTTCGGCTTTAAATAATACTCCCTCAGGTTTTTTAGCATTCACAGGATTCGTTCCTATCAGCGTCAGTAGATAGCTGGAGACATTCCTCATTTTTTCAGGACTCATAGTCCCTCCCCACGCTACCATATTTGTTCCGGTCACTCCATTTTTTACCACTTTATAAATGTCAGTCATCGATCCGCCATTTTTCCAATAGTCATCCGTGAGGTTTGGACCAATATCGCCACCACCATCCGCTCTGTGACACGATGCACATATGCTTGTGAATGTTGACTTACCGTCTTTCAAGTCAGCAGCATCGGTAGTTGCCAACACATTGCTTTCATCAATCTGAATACCCGGTGCGGCTGCCTTTCGCTTTTGTATCTGATCATTTGCTAAAGCCACTTCATTATCATACTCCCCTATTGAAAGTGGAAGCGAATCTGTTACATGATAAGCAAAGAAATAAATGACACCCCAAATAACCGTCCCGATGAATAAATATGTCCACCAGGGCGGTAAGTGATTATCCAGTTCACGAATGCCATCATAGTTATGGTCAAGCAGAATGGTGGCTTCTTTTTCTACGGGTACAAATTTATTTGCACCTTGCCAAATTTTTTCCCAGAGGGAAGGCTCTTGTTTAAACTCTCGTCCCTCTTGTGCTGCTCTTTCCATTTGAGCCTTTTTTACCATGATATTGAGCACCTTCAACATGTAAACTGCAACCGTCAACACAAGCAGGATTACGGCAAACATGAATCCTACCGAAGTATAGAATAAAAGATAAGGGTCGTCCCAAATGGACACTATCACAGGCTCAGCATTGCTTTGTGCGACTAAGGAGATCAACGGCAGAAGCAGTATGAGTAGAGTTGAAAAAAGTTTTTTCATACTTCTTAAAGATTAGAGTTAGTTATTTCACTATCATCATCACGTAGTGGCATCTGGCGCATGTCATTAATATACTTTTTATCTGCAGTGAGTGCCCACCAACTTAATATCAAAAAGAACGTGAAGAAGATGCAAAATGAGATGATGGGCCAGATTTGCACATTATCGATTGTTTGAAGAATTTCTTTATACATAAAACTAGAGATTAGACATTAGATGTAAGACGGTAGACATGTCAAACTAATTCGTTGCAACTTTTTCCGATTTAATATCTCTTCCAAGTCTTTGCAAATAAGCAATCAGAGCCACTATCTCAGCATCAGATGTTACTTCATAGCCTTCCATCTTCAAGTTTTCGGCAATACCGTTTGCTTGCATTTCTAAATCAGTGCCCGCCTGTGTTTCATAGCCTTCCGCGTACGGTACTCCTACAGTTCGCATAGCTGAAATTTTCTTAGCTGTTTGCTCTTTATCAATTACTTGGTCATATAGCCACGGATAGGCAGGCATGATGGAGCCATTCGAAACATCACCAGGTGTTAGCATGTGGCGGTAATGCCAGCTGTCAGCATACTTTCCACCCAAGCGATGTAAATCAGGACCGGTTCGTTTTGAGCCCCATAGAAACGGATGATCGTAGACAAATTCTCCTGCCTTAGAATATTCTCCACCCGTAGGATCATAGCGTTGTACTTCAGACCTAAATGGTCGCACCATTTGCGTATGGCAATTCACACAACCTTCGCGCACATAAATATCACGGCCATGCAGTTCCAGTGGAGTGTATGGCTTTACGCTAGCAATGGTAGGCACATTGGATTTGATAAGAAATGTTGGCACCATCTCTATTACTCCACCTATTAGAATTGCAACGAGTGCAAGCACCGTGAATAGAATTGGTTTGCGCTCCAACACACTGTGCCAATGGCCATCAACGTGTGCAGCGGTTACCATGGGAGCAACTTCTGCCTCCTCATTGGCGATGAATTTGCCAGATGCCGCTGTCTTCCACAAGTTATACGTCATAATAAACACACCGGTGAGATACAGGCTTCCTCCAATGGCCCGCAACATATACATAGGTAAAATCTGTGTGATGGTCTCTAAAAAATTGGGGTAAGCAAGGAAGCCCTCTGCATTAAATTCTTTCCACATCAAACTTTGTACAACGCCTGCTATATACATCGGTACTGCATAAAAAATGATCCCGAGTGTGCCAATCCAGAAATGGACATTAGCCAATTTCATCGAGTATAATTTAGTCCCCCACATGCGTGGGATCACCCAATACAGCATTCCAAAAATTAAGAATCCATTCCAGCCTAAGCCACCCACATGTACGTGTGCCACAATCCAATCTGTAAAGTGCGCAATGGCATTTACGTTTTTAAGAGAGAGAAGCGGCCCCTCCAGAGTTGCCATACCATACGCGGTAACAGCCACCACCATAAATTTCAACACCGCATCTTCGCGTACTCTATCCCAAGCACCTCGTAACGTAAGCAGACCGTTGAGCATGCCACCCCAACTAGGGGCGATAAGCATAATGGAGAAAACTACACCCAATGACTGCGCCCAATCAGGCAGGGCGGTATACAATAGGTGGTGTGGGCCTGCCCATATATACAGAAATATCAGCGCCCAGAAGTGAATAATAGAAAGACGGTAAGAATAAA
>JAENVX010000457.1 GCA_016650355.1 Bacteroidia bacterium
CATTTTACATTGCTTACATGGCTGTTTGCGGCAAGAAGGAATTGACACTGGAAATACTGTCAAACGATCTTAATCTAAGGACAAATACCGTCTGGAGTTTCAAGCGGAAGGTTATGGAAAGCCTGCAGGATATTGAGCAGATTGGAAGGCGACCCAGTAGCCATAGATGGGAGGAAGTTATCCTTCATCGAGAAGAAGCGACTAAATCGATTAGTAGGGGAAAGAAATTCTTACAGCGAATACTTTTTAAACGGCCCTCGTAGTCCTTGTAAAACAGGTGTTTTTTTCAAGCAAACGATTTATCTGTTTTCTGGAAAACACCTATGACAACGTTTGAAATCAATGTTTTTAATGTGCTAAAATTCAATTGTAAAATTGAACACGCCTTTCATTTTTTAACCTGTTTCTCACTAAAGTGTTCTATAAAAGCTTGCTTTCGTCATAACTTCATTGTTGCAAGAGGAGGACACAATTAAAAGTTGATGAGAATGACCATGCTTAAAACAGTGATTTTTACCTCTTTATGCCTGATTCAACTTCAGGGTTTAGGCCAAATCAGGGTTATTAGTGGCAAGGTTACTGCCTTGGAGGACAATCAAGGTCTACCTGGAGTAAACATCATTATTCCTGGAACAACCAGAGGCACCACAACAGATTTTGATGGCAAGTATCAAGTGGAAGTAGGGGAGGCTGATAACACATTGTCTTTTTCTTTTATCGGATACAAAACCCAAACAGTTGACATTTCAGGCAAGTCCACGCTGTACATCGTTTTGAAAACAGATTCCGAGCTTCTTGAGGAGGTAGTTGTAGTGGGTTACGGCATTCAAAAGAAGAGTGACATCACAGGAGCAACAGCCCAGGTGATGGGGAGCGAATTAGTTAGGCAACCCGTGCTTACGGCTACTCAAGCCATCCAGGGAAAAGTTGCGGGTGTCCAGATCATCAGTAGCGGTCAGCCGGGAAGTTCACCCCAAATAAGAGTGCGAGGTGTGGGCACAGCAATTGGCGGAACGACTGCACTCTATGTTGTAGATGGAGTTTTGACGGATGATATATCTAACATCAACACGGCAGATATTGTTGATATGAACGTGTTGAAGGATGCTTCTTCGGCCGCCATCTATGGATCGAGGGGTGCCAACGGAGTCATTATTATTACAACAAAAAAAGGTGCAAATGGTGCCTTAAAAGTTAGTTATAACAATAACATTGGTGTTCGTCAGGCATCTAATCTAGTGGAGATGGCAAATGGCACAGAGTATAATAATTACGTTCAAGCGGCTACAGGAAATATACCTCCAGCCTCAGCTTTCAATACGGATTGGTATAAAACTATTTTAAGAAACGCATGGCAGCAAAGTCATAATGTTTCCATTTCTGGTGGAACAGATAAAGCAACTCACTTACTGAATGTGGGATATCTGGATGATCAGGGTATTGTCATTGAAAATAGTTTTAAACGATTTACGATTCGATTAAATGAGGAGTATAAGTTAAATGAGAAAATAAGAGTCGGATTGCAATCGTCATTCGGCAATAGCATCAATCAAAATGGCTTCGGTAATATTGATATAGACGCCTTTGGAAATATTGGGTCTGTGTACAATGATGCCTATCGCTCGGCTCCAATCATTCCAGATATGGTGGATGGTCGTTATGGAAACACTTCCGCTTATCAAAATGTGGGCAATCCCTTATTGGATGTTCAGAACAATAGTATTAAAGTAAAGGAGAATCGTTTCCAGGCATCAAGTTATCTGGAATTCAAACCGGTGGAGTGGTTAACCCTTAGATCATCAATTGGGGCAGATTATAAAGAGTCAACCAACCGAGGCTATTACAAGAAGTTTAATGCAGACGAAACCACGTTTGTTGTTTCAGGTGGAAATCAATACAACTCTCTGAGCGCATTAAATATTAAAAACACAGAGTCTTTCCGTTGGGTGTGGGACAATACGGCAACCCTAATCAAGAGTTTCGACAAACATGATATTACTTTTCTGGCCGGAACTACAGCGGAGAAGTATACACAGCAGTGGTTTAGTGCATATCGCAGAGATGTGCCGGCCGATCCAAGTCTTTGGTATATAGGAGTGGGTGATGCAAACACGTCACAAAACGATGGCGGTGGTGATAAGTGGGCAAGAAATTCTTATCTGGCAAGACTGAACTACGCTTATGATGATAAATATTTGTTGACAGCCACTATCCGCAGAGACGGCAGTTCACGATTACCCAGTCAAAATCGCTGGCAGCAGTATCCGTCATTTGGTGTGGGTTGGATTTTAAGCCGTGAAAGCTTTATGCAAAACCAAAGCCTCTTCGATCTGCTTAAGCTAAGAGCATCTTACGGAAAAGTGGGGAATGATCAGATTCCCACAAATGCCTACACGCTGGTTGTGGATCAGAACAAACCCTATTCCTTTAACGGAAGTGCCAGTACTGCTTCTAATGGAGTACTCATTCAGCAAATAAAAGACCCCAATATTCTGTGGGAGATAACAGAAGAATATGATGGTGCCGTAGAATTTGGTCTGCTACAATTGCGATTGACTGGTGAGATTAATTATTACAATAAGAAAGTGGGCAACGCTTTGATCAATATTCCAGTGCAGAAAACAGTTGGCGATTTTGATGGAGTTATTACCACCAATGCAGCTTCCATTCAAAACAAAGGCGTAGAGGTAGTATTGAACTGGAAGGATAAAATCAACGAAAATTTATCATATACGATTGGCGCCAATGCAACGTTTAATAAAAACAACGTCCTCGCCCTTAACGGTGGACAAGCCATATGGGGTGGAGGTATTGGAGCCGCACAGGGGTATACCACTTACACGGATAACGGTCAGCCTGTTGGGAGTTTCTATGTATTGAAAACAATTGGCGTATTTAATACCAATGCGGAAGCAGCAGGTTATGTGGATACGAATGGCAACTCTATTCAACCTACTGCTAAAGCAGGGGACTTTAAATATTTTGATAAGAATGCTGACGGAAAGATTGATGATAATGACCGCATGTTCGCTGGATCTTATCAACCCAAAGTCTATTTCGGTGTAAATCTAGGGACGAACTATAAAAGCTGGGATTTCAGTCTTTCGATATATGGTAACATAGGCAACAAGGTGTATAATGGAAAAAAAGCAGTGAGGGTGCAAGGAACGGATAATGTGGAGAAGGATATGGTCTATACAAGATGGACATCCTCTAACCAAAGCCAAACAGAACCGGGTGCAAATGTGGGCAACCTGTTAGCATCAGATTATTTTGTGGAATCAGGTTCTTTTGTACGCATCAACAACCTGACAGTAGGCTATACTTTGCCTGAATCGTTTTTGCAACGCGTAAAACTTTCCAGCTTTAGAGTGTTTGTGACCAGTCAAAACTTATTCACCTACAAAAAATATAGCGGGTTCACGGCTGAGTTACCCGGGGACCCCACAAACTCAGGGATTGAGTTGAGTGCCTATCCCACTACGCGAACCATTGCAGCTGGCTTAAATATTGGTTTTTAGAATTCGATAATGAATAACATGAAAAAGATAGTTCTCATAAGTTTTACATTCCTTTTTTTCGCCCTTTCGGTGATCATTACTTCTTGCAGCGATAACTTCCTTGATGTAAAAGTTCAGGGGGGTGTGACAACGGGCACCGATCCTAACCTTGCACAGAAATTGGTAACAGGTGTATACAATAGCTTAATGCAGGGTGACTCCTGGGGAAATGGAGATGTACATGGTTTTGCATTTATAGCAGTCACTAATATAATGTCAGATGATGCAGATAAAGGAAGCACACCAAGTGACCAGGCAGTGCCAGTTGGGGATCTTGATAATTTTACGATCACACCGACCAATCGTTTTGCGGAGTCATTATGGAGTGGTCACTACAATGGTATTGGCGCGGCTAATCAGGCATTGGCTGCTTTGCCCAATGCATCCATTGACGCACAAGTCAAAAAACAATTGACGGGAGAAGTAAAATTTTTACGTGGCTATCTCTACTTTAATCTTGTGCGCATGTACGGTGGCGTGCCGTTAGTGCTCCGGGTGCCAGCTGATGCTACTGATGCCAATACTGATCCGGCCTTTCAAACGCGTGCAGCTGTGTCGGTGGTATACGACAGTATTGCCCGCGACTTACAATATGCAGCAGATAACCTTCCACTAAAAGGCGCTACGGGCGATGGCCATGCTACGAAAGGAGCAGCGCAGGCTTTACTTGCTAAAGTCTATTTGTATCAACAGAAGTGGCCGCAAGTCTTTACGCTCACTGCTGAAGTGATTAATTCAGGGAAATACCAACTGCTTCAGGATTATGCCACTATCTGGAGACAGGCTGGTGACAACAGCAGCGAATCCATTTTTGAAATACAAACGGGTAAGTTCAATAACGCCAACTTAAAGATTGACAACTATACCACCTGCCAGGGACCGAGAACAGGGGGTTCTGGTGGTTGGGATGATTTGGGTTGGGGCTTTAATACTCCATCACCGAATTTAGTGAATGCTTACGAACCAAACGATTCCAGGAAAGCGGCTACTATTATTTTTATTAACAATACCGGGAATCATAAAGGCACGGTGTTGTGGGATGGAAGAAGAATACCAAGTTCAGATTCTGTTCAAAATCTTTATTACAACTACAAAGCATATACCAGTATTTCAAAAGAACAGTATGCGAACACCGCAGATAAGGATCGTCCTAAAAATATTAAAGTCTTGCGCTATGCCGATGTTTTGCTGATGTATGCGGAAGCAGCCGTTCGCACGGGATCAGGAGACGCGACTGGAAAGATCAACCTACTGAGACAACGGGCGAATCTTTTGCCAAAAGGCGCTGTAACATTGGACGATGTTTTGAAGGAACGACATATTGAGTTAGCGATGGAGCACGATCGGTATTGGGATTTGGTTCGCCAGGGTAAGGCAGCACAAGTGATGCTGGCCGCGGGCAAATCAAATTTTGTGGCAGGCAAGCACGAGTTGTTGCCTATCCCGAATTCTCAAATTCTATTGAGCGGAAATAAGTTGGTGCAAAACCCGGGATATTAAATCAGAATTAAACTAAATATTTTTTATCAATTAAATTTTAACTAACAAACCTAAAAATGAAAAAAACAATGAAGTATTTGTTCGTCTGTGCTGTTGGAATAGCGGCTACAGGCCTCACGTTTGTGTCGTGCAAGGAGGAAGAGAAGTTGCCTACTATTGATGGGTTCAATAACTCAAATGAAGTTGGTGCAACAAATCTTGTGGCCCACTGGACATTTGATGATACTAATAACGAAGAAATATCAAGTGCCGCTCCTACTAAAACATTGGGAACAGTTGGTTTCACAACTGGTAAAATTGGAAAGGCGTTGCAATTGACTAAAGGTGCCTTGGTTTATCCGGCCATTGATAAAATAAACACAGCTAATGCACTTGGTAATTTTACCGTGAGTTTGTGGGTAAATATTAGAGGTCAAAAAGGCGTTGCTGGAGGAGGTTATACATCACTTTTTGGAATTATTCCGACATCAACAGATTTCTGGGGAAATATACAGGCAACTGTTGAAACGGGACGTCACCTTCCGGCATCTGATACTTTGGAATTAAAAAACTATTTAAGCACTATGATGTCTGATGGTTCACAAAGAGGAGAGGATAATTTGGCTGTATTTAATGCAGACGCGGCAGGCACGAATCCGAATGCTCAAACAGGTGCATGGTTTAAAGGTGGGAAGGATTGGGTTCATTATGCAATGACATGGGAAGGTTCAACGGGAATGTTTTACATCTATGCGAATGGAGTTTCTGTTGGAGGATATACCAATCGCGGAACATCTGCTGGCGAGCTTAAAATGAGAGTGCCTGCACTTGCAGTTTTTGGAAGTATGGCTTCAAGCGATCTTGGCTTCGCTAATGCAACAAGACCTGATTGGGCTCCTATGGCCACAGCTTCAATTGATGATGTTAGGGTCTTCAATACAGTCCTTCCACAGAAAGACGTAACAGCATTATTTAATTTAGGTACTGCTGGAAGATAATTTTTAGGGTTGAATAGGGGGGTGCATATTTTATGTGCCCTCTTTTTTATTTTTTGTGTTAAACTGTTTCCGGTGAGGTTCATCATTGTCTTATTATGTGTCATCACAATTTCGTGCAAAAAAGATGAACAGGTTCTATCAGGACCAAAAAGCATCAGTTTAATTGATCTTCAATTGGATGGTCGAGCATTTAGCTACAGTTATGCTGGCACATCTATTACCCCCGAAGTTGTTTTTAATTTTTCCGAACCTATTGATAGTGAGTCATTGAAAAATGCTATCGTCATGGGCGATGCCACCACCAATGTACTTTTAAATTTTGAACTGACACGTGGTGATAGCACGGTGACCGTGCGGACTGCAACCTCCTTAAAATATTTAACTAGTTATAGTTTACAGGTTTCCTCTTTATTAACATCGTCCACTAAAAAGAA
>JAENVX010000458.1 GCA_016650355.1 Bacteroidia bacterium
GGCATGCGTTCCTCTGGATCATCAGACGTAATTCTTCTTATCAGCTCACTATGTTCGTCTCCTGGGATGATTGCGGGCTTTCCCGATTCATTTGTATCTAAGGCATCCTGCCGGAAGAGTAAACTAAACTCAGACTGACGTTTTACACCACCGTGGCAGGTTATACACTTTTTATTGATGATCGGCTTTACGTGGCTGCTGTAATCAATCCGTGAGGTATCCTGCTTTTTTGATTCGCAGCTTAAAAAGGCTGTAAAAACGCAACATCCCAATAGGGGGAGTAAATTAAGCGTCTTAATGAGTGCAAGAATTGGTTTCACTTACCTTAAAAATAGGCCATTATAGCCCAGAATACAATACTTTTGAGATGGATGGGCAGCTAACAAGTATTCTATCAATATCCAGGATAAAATGTGCTCAATTCTGATCGTTTTCCTATATTTGCACCCTTATTTTTAAACCAATTAACAAATCATGAAAAACTACGAGACGGTATTCATCTTAAATCCCGTTTTGTCTGATGACCAGGCAAAGGATACTGTCGAGAAATTCGTGAAGTTATTGAAGAAAGCCAAAGCTGATGTGATCAACATTGAGCAGTGGGGACTTAAAAGAATGGCTTATCCCATTCAGAATAAGTCAACAGGCTTCTACAATCTTCTTGAATTCGCGGCATCTCCAGAAACAATCAACGTATTGGAAACTGAGTTCAGACGAGACGAATCGGTAATGCGTTTTCTAACCACCGTGTTGGACAAGCATTCCATTTTGTACAACACCCGCAGACGCAAAGGCGAGTTTAACAAAGGAAAAAAAACAACTACAACTAAAAGGGAGGAAGTAAAAGCATGACACTGATGAACGAACCTATTAAGCGGGCAGAGATTAAGCCTAAATACTGCCGCTTTAAAAAGAACGGGATTAAGTACATCGACTACAAAGATCCTGACTTTCTGATGAAGTTTGTAAATGAACAAGGCAAACTTCTGCCGCGCAGACTTACCGGCAATAGCTGGAAGTTTCAAAACAAAGTAGCGCAAGCTGTTAAAAGAGCACGCCATCTGGCCTTTTTGCCATACGTTGGCGATGCATTAAAATAACCCTTAGACTATCGATTATGGAAATCATATTAAAACAAGATATACAAGGACTCGGCTACAAGAACGATACGATTAAGGTAAAGGCTGGCTACGGCAGAAATTTCCTTATCCCGAATGGCTCTGCAATGTTAGCCAATGAGTCAAATAAAAGAATGACTGCGGAAAACATTCGTCAGGTTGCACATAAGGCTGCAAAGCTTAAGCAAGATGCTGAAGCATTGGCAGCTAAAATTGGTGACATGACCATTGAGATAGGCACGAAAGCTGGTGAGTCCGGAAAAATATTTGGAGCGGTTACTGCAATTCAGGTTGTGGAAATCCTAAAGGCCAAAGGATTCGATGTAGACCGTAAGAAGGTATCTTTCAAAGAGCAACCAAAGCAACTTGGCGCGTACATCGCCATCCTAGATTTGCACAAAGAATTGAAGCATACTATTACTGTGAATGTAGTTGCTGAATAAATATCAGAAGTAAGAATTTAGAAATAAGAAGCCCTGACAAAAGTTGGGGTTTTTTTTATTTGATATTATGTATTTTAAACAACAAGAAATAAATGATAAATGAATAAGGCAATCATCTGCTCACCAGAAGAAATGAACCCCCTTCAATATGTCGAAGAAAGCAATATGACATTTGAAGAACGGTTAATGCCAGCCTTTGGTGTGTTTGAATTATCGAAGGCATTGTCCCCGAAAGATGCTGTTGATTTTCAAGATGACTCAGAAATTGATTGGATCACGCTTCACATGAGGAATGATTGAGGCTTATAGCGCCTTCAACCTTCTATCTTCTCAACCAACTCGTTATACCAGGGCACACCGTATTTTCGTACAAGGGGATCTTTCAAGAATTTATAAAGCGGCACTTGCAAAGATTTACCAAAGGAACATGCAGCGGAGCAAATACTCCACTGGTGGTAATTGACTGCCTCAAAGCCCTTTTTGTTTTTGGTTATTCTGATGGGGTAAAGGTGACACGAAATGGGTTTCCTAAAACTAATCTTCCCATCGAGGTTAGCTTGTTCTATTCCACATTTTAAGACTCCCTTGTCATCGTAGTGAGAGTAGGCGCACTCTTTTCCACCGATTGTAGGAGTTGAGTAATCTCCATCCTCATCCAGAATGTAGGTTCCTTGCACTTCAATTGCTTTCAAGCCATCAGGAGTCAAATAGGGCTTAACCTTTTCAAGAATTTCATTCATGATCGGCAGTTCCTCCTCTTCCAATGGGGCACCAAGGTCACCCTCAACACAACAAGCCCCCTTGCACATCTCCAAATGACACACAAACTCAACCTCCTTGATGTCATCTGAAACCAACACTTCACCAACTTTAATCATCTTTTTTATTTTAATATGTTCAAAATGAATATTCCACTATTCTTCAACATCTTAATAGAATTGACTTCTCGAAATTTAAGCTTAATGCGACAAAGTATATAATTTAATTGGTGTATCGATAAAAGATAGACTGCATTGACAGGTCGGCAATTTTATTGTAGATATTATATTATCTCATAAAACAAAGCATATCAGATAGATTAAAGAATATGGTGAATTGTTCATTTAACAATTCGATAATTTATCAGCGCAATCAGCAAGATCGTGTCTCTCAGCAGCATATATTGCGAGATTATTATGAGTGATTATTTAGAAACCTTAAACGAGCCTCAACGGGAAGCTGTCATTAATAACCTTGGGCCCTGTATGTTAATTGCAGGTGCTGGCTCTGGCAAAACCAGGGTACTAACATTTCGCATTACGCACCTCATCAAAAGTCAGGATGTAGACCCATTTAATATAATGGCGCTCACCTTTACTAATAAGGCTGCTAAAGAGATGCGCGAGCGAATTGAAAAAGAAATTGGATCTGATGCGCGCAACCTTTGGATGGGTACTTTTCACTCCGTTTTCGCTCGCATTCTAAGAGCAGAAGCCCATCATATTGGCTACCCAAATAATTTCACCATCTATGACACGGATGACTCAAAGTCACTGGTGAAAAGTATTGTGAAAGAGATGGGGCTTGACGAAACCCAATACAAAGCCAATATTATTTTTAACAGAATTTCATCGGCAAAAAATAAACTGATTTCATGGCAAGAGTATCTGGGCAACCCGCTTCTTGTAGGTGATGATGCTGCGAATATGCGACCCGAAATTGGAAACATCTATAAAAACTACTCCTTGCGCTGCTTCAAATCTGGTGCGATGGATTTTGATGACTTGCTTTTTAACACCGACAAACTTTTCAAAGAACACTTGGAGGTGTTGAACAAATATCAACATCGATTTCATTATGTATTGGTCGATGAATTTCAGGATACCAACTTGTGCCAGTATTTCATCATCAGAAAACTTGCTGCAGTTCGACAAAACGTGTGTGTGGTTGGCGATGACGCCCAAAGCATTTACGCTTTCCGTGGAGCCGACATCAGCAACATCCTGAATTTTGAAAAGGATTATCCCGACCTGAAAATTATTAAGTTGGAGCAAAACTATCGCTCCACTCAAACGATCGTTCATGCAGCTAATTCTGTCATTGCAAAAAACAAAGCACAGCTTCCCAAAAATGTGTGGACAGCCAATGAAGATGGAAACCTGATTGAATTGATTAAGGCTGTTTCTGATAACGAAGAAGGACGGCTTGTTGCCTCTTCCATCTTTGAAGAGAAAATGCAGCAACAATATAAGTTTAGTGATTTTGTTATTCTCTATCGCACCAACAGTCAGTCGCGGGCAATTGAAGAAGCGTTGAGGCGAATGAATATCAAGTACAAAGTTGTGGGTGGGCTTTCTTTTTATCAACGCAAAGAAATTAAAGACCTCCTCGCCTACCTGCGCTATTCGCTGAATCAACAAGATGAAGCTTCCTTTAGAAGAATTATTAACTTACCTAAGCGTGGTATCGGCAATTCTTCCATTGACAAAATTGTTGTCGCTGCAAATGATCACGCCATTTCAATCTGGGAAGTCCTTCAAAATATCAACTCATTTTTGGGTGGACGAGCCTCCAACGTGATTGAGGACTTTGTGGTGATGATCAAACGCTTCGGTATTGACATCCAAAACAAAGATGCGTACGAGGCTGCCGCTGACATTGCAAAATCATCGGGACTGTTACGCGAGCTTTATGAAGACAAAACTGTGGAAGGTCTTAGTCGCTATGAAAACGTGCAGGAATTGCTCAATGCGATTAAAGAATATGTTGACGATCCTGAAAAGGAAGATAAAAGTTTAGGAGCGTTTTTACAAGAAGTATCGTTGGTAACAGGCCAGGATGAAAATAAAGACAATGATCCCGATAAGGTAACGTTGATGACTATTCACATGGCAAAGGGCCTTGAGTTCAAAATCGTTTATATCGTAGGCTTGGAGGAAGACCTTTTTCCCTCTCAAATGATGTTGAGCAGCCGGGCAGAACTGGAAGAGGAAAGGCGTTTGTTTTATGTGGCGATAACACGTGCTCAGAAAAAGTTGTTCTTGTCCTATGCTCTTACGCGGTATCGGTTTGGGCGATTAAAAAATTGTGAGCCGAGCAGATTTCTGGACGATGTTGATGCGAGGTATATAAAAGTAAGTACCAAATTTGGCGGCATCGATTCGTTAGCGCCCAATCCGAACTTCACCAAGAGTTTCGTGAGTGGAATAAAAAAGACGGTGAGTTCGCAACCTGTTGCTCGACCCACCACCTATAAAGTATCTGTAGATTTTGTACCCAGCAATACATCTACCCTTCAAGAAGGAATGAAAGTAGAGCATCCAAAATTTGGCTTTGGAACGGTGGTAAAAATGGAGCAAGTTGGAGCCGAGCGAAAGGCGAAGATCAATTTCAGCGATTTTGGAGAGAAGACATTATTACTTAGCTTTGCTAAACTCAAAATTCATGAGAACTAAGGTGAACGTTACAATCACCTGATTGCCAATCAGAACAAATACGTATGAAATTAGAATATAACACCCAGCGGCCTGACATTATTTTAAAAGAGTATGGGCGCAATGTTCAAAATCTTGTAGATCATATCCGATCTGTTCCTGATAAAACCAAAAGGACAGAAATGGCGAATACATTGATTGACCTTATTCGTCAGCTTACACCCTCATTGAAAGACCAACCTGAGAATCCTCAACGCTTGTGGGATGATCTGTATATCATTGCCGATTTCAACCTGGATGTAAATAGTCCTTACCCAACACCTGAACGGGAAATACTGTTCAAAAAACCGATGAAGGTACCATACCCTCAAAGTGATATTCGTTTCAAACACTATGGCAAAAACATCGAAAAGTTAGTAAAGGAGGCTGTCAAACTAGAAGACCCTAAGGAGCGTGAAGACGCAACCATCTACCTGGGCAAGTTAATGAAGACATTTTATGCCAGCGGGAACAAAGAGACACTTGATGATTCCGTTATTGTTAAAGACATTCAAATCTTATCGCAAGGAAAGCTATCCTTAAATCTTGAAAGAGTACGCGAAGATAATCTGTTTGAAAAGCTTTATCGCGAGCGTAAAAAGCCGAGGACACAAGGTGGAGATAACAGAGAAGGAGGTCGCAACCGCAATCAAGGTGGCGGGGGTCGCTCATTCAAACGTCACAATCCGCATCGCAGAAGAGATCAATGAGTTCATTTCGAATCAAGGGAGGGCAAAAATTAAAAGGCGAAATTACCCCTCAGGGCGCCAAGAACGAAGCTCTTCAAGTAATCTGCGCCCCACTGCTTACTGGTGAACCCGTTACCATTCACAACGTTCCAGATATTCTTGATGTAAATAAGCTGATTGAGTTGGTTGGTGATCTCGGATGCACCGTTGAAAAACTGCAGAAGGGATCATATAAGTTTACCGCGGCCAACGTCAATATTGAATTTTTAAAAACATCAGAGTACAGAAAAAAAGCTGCTGCTTTGCGCGGGTCGGTGATGTTGCTGGGGCCGATACTTGCGCGTTTCGGTAAAGCCAATATTCCAAAACCTGGTGGTGATAAGATAGGAAGAAGAAGGTTAGATACACATTTTATTGGCTTTCGAAACCTTGGGGCAAAGTTCAACTTTGATGCGAACGAAAACCTTTACAACATCGATGCTTCTCACTTAAAGGGATGCTATATGCTGTTGGACGAGGCCTCGGTTACTGGTACTGCCAACATTGTGATGGCCGCAGTACTTGCAAAAGGAACCACTACCATTTACAACGCAGCGTGCGAACCATACCTTCAACAATTGTGTGACATGCTTAATCGCATGGGTGCTAAAATCAGCGGTATAGGCTCTAACCTGTTAAC
>JAENVX010000459.1 GCA_016650355.1 Bacteroidia bacterium
TCCGGCATGATTCCCCCTGAAACCAAAGTAAACAGTATTGTCTACCAGGCAGGGGCAAACCGCAAACCGGTTAACGCCGCTGTTCCGGGGGGTGATCTTCTTCGGGGAAATCCGTGACAAAGCAATCGACTTTTCCACTGTTCAACGCATTGAGAATGTCTATCTTGTGAATAAGACCTTCGCGCGCAAAATTCAGAATCTTTACTCCGTCTTTCATCAGCGCCAACTTGGACTTATCAATAAATCCCTTTGTACTTTCCATTAGGGGAACATGTACCGTAATATAATCTGACTCAGCTAATAGGGCTTCCAGGCTTCTGGCTTTCTCAACATTCTTTGATAATTGCCAGGCGGCATCTATAGAGATAAATGGATCATATCCAATCACGCGCATACCTAAACTTTCGGCAGCGTTCGCAACAAGCATTCCAATTGCACCCAAACCGATTACACCAAGTGTCTTACCTAAAATCTCTGGGCCGACAAAATTTGATTTTCCTTTTACAACGAGCTTGGGCACCTCTACGCCCTTACCTTTCAACGACTGTGACCATACGATGCCCTGGTATATTTTTCTTGAGGATAAAAACAAACTTGCCAGCACCAATTCTTTTACTGCATTGGCATTTGCACCAGGCGTATTGAAAACCACAATACCTTGCTCGGTACATTTTTCAATGGGAATATTATTTACACCGGCACCTGCCCGGGCAATAGCTTTTATACTTTTTGGTAATGGATAATCGTGGAGTGAAAAACTACGTAGCAACAATGCATCAGGAGTTTTGAATTCTGAGGCCACTTCGTAGGTATCCATCGGAAATCGCTTCAATCCTTCCGAAGCTATTTTATCGATGGTCTGAATTTTAAATTTGGTGCTCATAGCTTACCCATTTACTTTTTCAAATTCTCTCATGAAAGTAACCAACGTTTCAACTCCTTCCTTTGGCATGGCGTTGTATATACTTGCGCGCATGCCGCCCACTGATCGGTGTCCTTTTAATGTCTTCAATCCTTTTTTGCTGGCTTCGGAAATAAACTTGTTATCAAGTTCTTCGTTGCCTGTTACAAAAGGTATGTTCATGAGTGAACGGGATTGAAGTTCAACAGTGCCTTTGAATAATTTTGATTGATCAAGGAAATCATAAAGAATGGCTGCTTTTAGTCGGTTCTCTTTTTCCATTGCCTTGATTCCACCTTTTTCTAAAAGCCATTCGAAAACAAGCCCTGCTATATAGATGGCGTAGCAAGGAGGAGTGTTGTACATGGACCCTTCACCTGCATGAATTTTGTAGTCCAACATGGTGGGTGTAATATCCAAGGCATGTCCAATCAAGTCATCACGCACAATTACGACAGTAACTCCGGAAGGCCCCATATTTTTTTGAGCACCAGCATAGATTAGCCCAAACTTTGAAACGTCATATTCCTGCGATAAGATGTTGGAAGACATGTCTGCTACGAGTGGAATTTTTCCTGTATCCGGTAATTCTGAAAAGCAAGTTCCGTAAATCGTATTATTGGTTGTGATGTGCACATAGTCAGCATCCCTTGAGAGCATTGCCTGGGAAATCTTCGGGATATAATTAAAATTTTTATCTTCAGAAGAGGCAATTACTTTAACAGTCCCATATCGCTTGGCTTCTGAAATTGCTTTCTTAGCCCACGCTCCTGTTGAAATATAGTCAGCCTTTTTAGCGGCTGAGAATAAATTTAGCGGCACCATTGCAAATTGCAAGGAGGCTCCTCCCTGAAGAAAAAGCACTTTATAGTTTTGTGGAATGTTCATCAACTTTCGAAGGTTCTGTTCAGCTCCTCCAATAATTGCTTCGTACTCCTTGGAACGATGACTCATTTCCATGACCGACATTCCGGCACCACGGTAATCGATCATTTCTTCCTGTGCTTTCTTTAATACCTCAAGTGGTAATACGCCAGGACCGGCCGAAAAATTGATGGCTCTATTCATATCAAGTAAATTCTTTAAGCTATTTGTAAACGAACAATTTCAAGGGGGCGAATATGAAGTTATTTCGTGAAAGACACAAAGGATACGATTGGATTTTAAGGTGCTCTAAAAAAAACTTAATTTGCTTAGCTGTTACTCCTCATTAACCAGTAAAACACTTATTATGGGTTCATAAATCGATTATCATATGAATAGATCACTTACAACGATTGCAATACTCATTTTACACTTCTCAGTTGGCTATACACAGAGCAATCCTGCCATCCCTAAGGGAGATATTCTTGGACCATTCGTATGGAATAGCAAAATCTATCCTGGTACAGTGAGAAACTACTGGTTGTATTTACCCAAGCAATATGACGCAACAAAACCTGCCTGTACCATGGTTGTGCAAGATGGGCTATCAAGAGCAAATGGATGGAGGTTACCATCGGTACTTGACTCTCTTATTGCCATAAAAGATATTCCAGTGGTTATTGGAATATTTATTGATCACGGCACCGTAAGTTCAACGGGCAAGGAAAATTATCCACGATTCAACCGCAGTTTTGAATATGATGCATTGGGAGACCGATATTCGAAATTTCTATTGGATGAAATACTTCCTGAAGTAAGTCGCTCATACAACTTAAGTACCGATCCAAATGACAGGTCAATTGCAGGGGCCAGTTCTGGTGCCATCTGTGCATTTAACGTTGCTTGGGAGCGCCCTAACGAATTCCGAAGAGTGCTGAGCACAATTGGCACCTATGTTGGCTTAAGGGGAGGAGATGAGTTTGCCACTTTGGTAAGAAAGACAGAAGCAAAACCAATACGTGTATTTCTGCAGGATGGAACTAAGGATTTGAATATCTATGGAGGTGATTGGTGGATGGCTAACCAAAACATGCTCTCTGCCTTAACTTATGCGGGCTACGAAGTGAATCATGCCTGGGGAGAAGGTGGAGGACATGACAGCAAGCATAGCATTACCATTCTGGCAGATGCACTGAAATGGTTATGGAAAGATTATCCTGCACCGGTGCAGCCCCACAAAGGTTTAAACCAGCGATTGAACCTGATGGCGGAGGGTGAAGCATGGAAGGAGATTAATACAAATAGTATAAAGGCAGGTAAGCTTGCGGTGAATGATAAGGGCGAAGTATTTTTTGCCGACATACAAAGTCTTTATAAAATAGATAATCTGGGCAACGCTACTTTATTTAAAAAACTGAATGGAGAAGTTGCAGGCCTTTCATTTCATAGCGATGGCAATTTATATGTAGGTGACTCACGACTGCAAAAAATAATTGCGATCGATGCAAAAGGAGTAGCTCATGACGTTGTATCACATGTAACTGCGGATTTCCTAACAGCCTCCAGTCAAGGGTTGTACTTTACGGACAATTCAAAGGATCGAATTGGATTCTATAGTTTTGAAAAAAAGAATATTCACTATATCGCAGTTCCATATCATCCTACCGGGCTTGCTATTTCTGCGGAACAAACCTTTATCAATGTTGGGATTGCTAACCATGTTTTTGGCTACTCGCTTAAAATAATGGAGGATGGTAATCTTGACTATGGCCAAGATTATGTGCACTACCACATACCCTATGGTGTCACGGCTGCAGGGGCAGAAGGGATGACAGTTGATGAAGAAAATATATTATACTCGGCTACCTCTATGGGCATTCAGGCTTCTGACCAACTGGGAAGAGTAAACTTTATTTTTTCGAGCCCAGGTGAAAATGCAATCGATGTAAAACTTGGAGGATCAGACCTCAATACATTATATGCAAACTTCAATGGAAAATTGTTCACGCGAAAAATCAACGCGAAAGGAGTCCTTTCATGGCTTCCTTCAGTGAAGCCGCCAAAACCAGGGATGTAAGAAGGAATTCTTCATGTTTAGCCTTATTTTCTGAAATTCGTTCTTTTCCAAGGAGGCCTTCATTTTTGGCATGAAATCATAAAAACATACCGTTATTGCTCATCAAAGGATTAAAAGTTACCCTATTGGGTGATAGCGAAGACATAAACATGGAAATAAGCCTTCAAATTTATCTTGTCAATTACTTCCCGTTAGTATATTTGGGCGTTCGTTAACCTACTGTTACTAAAATGAAAATTACGTTTCGCTTTTTTCTTTTTGCTTTCCTTTTCA
>JAENVX010000460.1 GCA_016650355.1 Bacteroidia bacterium
CCGTATTTATATCAGTACAAGTTAAATATTCAAGTCCATGTTTAATAAATCGATCCACAAGGTCAAACAAGCGAATGCTGGTTGATTCAAGCCAGCCATTAATTAATACATCGTCATTTTTTATATCTGCGCTTAAGATAAAATTCTCAGGTCCGTATTTCTTCAGCCACCCAATAAATATTTCCGGTTCTTTTACCGCAAGGCTCCCGATGTTTATCTGGCTTATTCCCAAATCAATAAGGCGCGCAACTTCTTCCTCTGTTTTTACTCCTCCTCCAAAATCAACATACAATGCTGTCTCTGCCTGAATATTTGAAATGACATCCCAATTAACGACACTTCCTTTTTTTGCACCATCTAAATCTACCAAATGAAGGTATTCCAAATCGGCTGCTTGAAATTCCAGCGCCACTTCAACTGGATCTTCACGATAAATTTTCTTTTTTTTGAAATCTCCTTTCGTGAGTCGGACGCAGTGACCGTCAATAATATCTATAGCTGGAATTATCTTCATGCTTGGAATATATTGTTAGAAATAAATTTCATGGTTGTATGAAGAAAGATTTTAAGACTAGTTCTCCTGCTTCCGCAGATTTTTCAGGGTGAAACTGCACGGCAAAGAAGTTGTCTTTTTTCATCGCTGCGCTAAATGGATTTATATAATCAGTAGTTGCTGAAGTAGAGCTATTGACCGGCACATAATAGCTATGAACAAAATAGGCATTCAGCGTTTCTAGTGCCGGATCTAGCCAACCATTTACCGAGTGAAGTTGGTTCCAACCCATGTGAGGTACTTTCATATCTAATGTTGGTTTGAAAAGTTTTACGGTTTCATTAAAGATACCCAGGCATTTCGTGTCGTTTTCTTCTGAGTGATTACACATTAACTGCATGCCAAGGCAGATACCAAGGACAGGCTGCTTTAGGCTTCGAATTATCTTGTCAAGGTTTTTATCGCGCAAATAGTTCATAGTCGTGCTGGCTTCTCCCACACCTGGGAAAATTACTTTGTCGGCCGTGACGATTTCATCAGTATCCTCTGTAATTGAAAAATCAATATTCAGCCGTTCCAAAGCAAACGAAACCGATCGAATATTTCCTGCGTTATATTTAATTACTACTACCTTCATCTGTCAGAACATTGATTTTTAACTTTCGACTTTCTATTTTTTGCGTTCTACTTCTATAGTGTTCCCTTTGTTGTTGGTAGTTGATTACTATTCTCATCTTTACGTACAGCCATCTTAATGGATTTTGCAAATGTCTTAAAGATCGCTTCAATCTTGTGATGTTCGTTCGTGCCTTCTGCCTTAATATTTAAATTACATTTAGCCGCATCGGAAAACGATTTGAAAAAATGGAAGAACATTTCCGTTGGCATTTCCCCAATTTTATCACGTTTAAACTCTGTATCCCAAACAGTCCATGCTCTGCCACCAAAGTCGATTGCCACTTGCGCCAGACAATCATCCATGGGTAAACAAAAACCGTAACGTTCAATGCCCCGCTTGTCGCCAAGCGCTGAAAGAAATGCTTCACCTAATGCAATTGCGGTGTCTTCAATGGTATGATGCTCATCAATGTGTAAATCACCTTTAACATTTACGTCCAAATCAATTTGACCATGACGAGCTAGTTGGTCAAGCATGTGATTGAAGAATCCCAAGCCAGTCTCAATCTTAGATTTTCCAGTTCCATCCAGATTAACACTAATTTGAATGTCTGTCTCTTTAGTGGTTCTTCTAACTTGGGCAGTGCGCTTTCGTTGAATGATACTATGTATTTCTTTCCATGATGAGACTATTGTGCAGTACTCGGTAAGTCCGGCCGAGGAAACTTTATCGAGCAAACTTCCATCATTTATCAGAATTCCTCTGGCGCCAAGATTTTTAGCTAATACTATATCAGTTAGGCGGTCGCCAATCACGAAAGAGCTTTTAAGATCATATTGACCGGAGAAGTAGGTTGTAAGCATTCCTATTCCGGGCTTTCTGGTGGGTTTGTTTTCATGTGGCAATGACCTGTCAATATGAATGGCTGAGAAGTGAATATCTTCACCTTCAAGTGTTTGTATTACTTTGTTTTGAACAGGCAAAAAAGTTTCTTCTGGAAAACTTGGCGTACCAAGTCCATCCTGGTTTGTAACCATTACCAATTCGTAATCACCAATCCTGGCTATTTTACTTAACCATGTAAATACCCCTGGAATGAAATCCAATTTTTCTAGGCTATCGATTTGAGGGTCAGTAGCAGGCTCA
>JAENVX010000461.1 GCA_016650355.1 Bacteroidia bacterium
ACTCTTACGTGATAATGGAATTAACTATAAAGATATTCTTACCGCGCTAAAAGAAATTCGCGGAACACAACGAGTCACTTCACAAAACCCGGAGGATACCTATCAATCTTTAGAAAAGTATGGAAGAGATTTAAATGAACTTGCCAAGCAAGGAAAACTTGATCCTGTTATTGGCCGAGATGAAGAAATCAGACGGGTGCTTCAAATATTATCTCGTAGAACGAAAAATAATCCAATTCTATTAGGCGAGCCTGGTGTTGGTAAAACAGCCATTGTTGAGGGTATGGCTCAGCGAATTGTTAACGGAGACGTTCCTGAAAACCTAAAAAGTAAAATACTTATCTCGCTAGACATGGGCTTGCTTGTGGCGGGAGCGAAATACAAAGGTGAATTTGAAGAACGCCTTAAGTCGGTAATCAAGGAGGTGACTGATTCTAATGGAGAGATTATTCTTTTCATAGATGAGATTCACACATTGATTGGGGCAGGCGGTGGTGAAGGAGCCATGGACGCAGCCAATTTATTAAAGCCTGCATTGGCCAGAGGTGAACTTCATGCTATTGGAGCTACTACTTTAAAGGAGTATCAAAAATATATTGAAAAAGATAAAGCATTGGAACGCAGGTTCCAGTCAGTAATAGTGGATGAACCTTCCATTGAAGATTCGATCTCTATCCTTAGGGGAATAAAAGATAAATATGAATTACATCACGGTGTGAGAATTAAGGATGATGCAGTTATCTCCGCTGTCGAATTATCAAGTCGCTATATCTCCGATCGGTTTCTACCGGATAAAGCAATTGATTTGATGGATGAGGCGGCAGCGAAGTTAAGATTGGAAATGGATTCCCTTCCTGAAGAACTGGATGAACTCAATCGCAGAATCATGCAATTAGAGATTGAGCGGGAAGCCATCCGCAGAGAAAAGAATAAGGACAAAGAGACTATTCTTACCAGGGACATAGCAGAACTATTAGGAAGCAGGAATGCTTTAAAGGCACAATGGGAAAATGAAAAATCTATTGTAAATAATCTTCGCAAGGAAAAAGAGAATATTGATAAGCTGAAGTTTGAAGCAGAGCAAGCCGAGAAAGCAGGTGACTATGGTCGGGTTGCAGAGATTCGCTACGGAAAAATAACCGAGGCGGAGAAACATTTGAGCGAGTTTCAAATTCAAATGAAAGAATTGCAAGGAGAACATTCGTTGCTGAAAGAAGAAGTTGACAGCGAAGATATTGCTGAGGTGGTAGCCAAGTGGACGCGTATACCGGTTTCAAAAATGCTACAAAGTGATCGTGAAAAACTACTATCCCTGGAGGACGAATTAGGAAAAAGGGTGGCTGGACAAGAGGAGGCTATCCGTGCATTAAGCGATGCGGTGCGCAGAAGCCGTGCAGGACTTCAGGATCCTAAGCGACCAATTGGATCATTTATTTTCATGGGCACTACGGGTGTTGGTAAAACCGAATTATCAAAAGCGCTGGCCGATTATCTTTTTAATGATGATAATGCAATGGTGCGTATTGATATGAGTGAATATCAGGAGCGACATAGTGTTAGCCGCCTGATTGGGGCACCTCCTGGGTATGTGGGCTATGATGAAGGTGGACAATTGACAGAAGCTGTTAGAAGAAAACCATATTCTGTAATTCTTTTGGATGAAATAGAAAAAGCGCATCCGGATATTTTCAATATTCTTTTACAGGTGTTGGATGATGGACGGTTAACAGACAATAAGGGACGCGTAGCCAATTTCAAAAACACCATCATCATTATGACTACGAATATTGGCTCACATATTATTCAGGAGAACTTTGAAAAAATTACGGATGAGAACTATTTCGATGTGATTGAAGAGACGAAAGATCAGGTATTGGAGATATTGAGGAAATCGGTTCGGCCTGAATTTATAAATAGGATCGATGAGATCATCATGTTCAGACCACTAAGCAAATCTGACATACGAAAAATTGTGGAGATACAATTTGACTTAATCAAAAAGCGATTGGAGGAGAGCGGCATCAAACTGGATATTTCTGAAAAGGCGTTGGATAGATTGGCGAAACTTGGCTACGATCCACAATTTGGCGCTCGGCCTTTGAAACGAGTATTGCAGCGAGAAATTTTGAATGAGTTATCGAAGCAAATCTTGGCGGGCAAAGTAAGCAAAGACTCCGTCATTTTTGTTGATATGAAAAGCGAGGTTGATTTTGAATTTATCAACCTTGACAATGTAGAAATAGTAGCGTAAAAATTTGTTCGTTAATCGTTATTCGTTGGTCGTTCGACCCGAATAACGTTTAACGGCTTCCACTTGGCCCTTTTTAAGGCTAGGTATTGGTTCATATCAGTATCATACACTATTTTATCATAGATAAGAGGTATGGTACTTAGTCCGTCCAGTGTAAGTAATCCAAATTTATTTTCTTTCTCTACAATCACATATCCATTCATTAAGTGTTCAATTCTATCGTACTGAGGTTCTATCAATACGTTTCCATTTTCATCTGCCAGGCCATGTCTGGATTCAGAAATTATTAAGAATTTTTGAGCCTCAAGCCTTTTTACAGCATCATAACGCATTGGTAGAATCGTCTTACCTACTTTATTTATCACTCCCCATTTTCCATTTTTCTTTACAATAGCTAAATCTTGGAAAAATTCCTCTGTGCTTTCATAATTAGGATTGATGACAATGTTGTCCTGCGCGTTAATGAATCCCCACTTGCCAAGAATTTTAACAGGGGCAAGCCCTTCCCTGAATTGACCAATGGCTTCATATCGGTTTGCAATGCGTAGCCTTCCCTTATCGTCAATAAATCCGTATAAGCCATCGCGTTTGATGCCCAGAAGTCCCTCTGTTGATTCAAAAATTTCATCTTCAATAAAAACAGACTCAGAAGAAGTTCTGCTAATCGTTTGACCATCAAGGCTCACTACTTTTGTTGTACTATCCGGAAGATACTCAAGGAAATGGTCAGCGTTAAGATCAAATTTATTATCAGTAAAGTAGATAATCTCTCCCGCAAAGCTTTTTAAAAACATCATGAATGGCCGCATCTCAAGATATTTCTCTTCATTTAATAACCTAACTGGATATTGCTGTGGCATAAGAAGCCATTGTTCATCAAGAGTAATGATGCCATATTGTCCCTGAAACTTTACTGCGAGTTGCTCATCTTTGAATTCCAGAATTGAATCGTACACACAATGAATGAACTCTTCACCATAGCGGTTAACGGCACCTTCATAGCCCTTATTACGAGCCGGAAAATATTTTCCATTATATGCGCCTAAATTTTCATACGGTTGATTGGTTTTCTTGATTCCAAACGTATCGTATAAATTCCATCCTTTTTGCTCATGGGTTGAGTAGGATGCATAATTACCTTCTTTGGCTCTTATAAACTGACCATCCCACAGCAGCGAATCAAAAGTGAATGGGAATACTTCTGTGCCATTAATACGGATAACTCCAAACTTACCGTTTTGTTTGGCCACCAATTTATCGGAATGAAAATCACCAAGACCATCATATTGAGGAGGAATTAAGTAATTAAAGATTGCGTCTGTTACTCCTTTTTTGTCTGAGACAGTTATACCGTAAAGTCCTCTTGTAAGAGGCGTTAGTTCATCAGCGAAGATTTTTTTAAGCTCGTGATTTTCACCGTCCAATGTTCTCCATTCATCAAACGACCTCGTTGAAACAACGCCTTCCTCATCGATCTTAATTTCGCGATAGAGAGGATCAATTATTATTTCCCCTTCGCGGTCAATTAACCCTTGTTTTAATTCTTGATGGATTACGGCCTTCCCTTTTTGAAAAGAGGCAATGCTATCGATGACAAAATCGGTAAGCTTAATTCCGCGCTCAGTATAGAGAGCGGTCTTGCTTTCGAAATTCTCCACAGCATAGCGGAGACTTCCAATAGGATATATTTTTTTGAATTTTAGTGGAATAATTTCTCTGTCTTGGAGATCGATTAAGCCGTGTTCGAACTTCACACCATTTTTTATAAAGACAATCGCGCGTAATCCCTGAATTTTTATACCATCGTATTTAAAGGGTACCGTAATGTTTCCTTTCAAGTCAATGCAACCAAAATGACTAGAGGTGGGCCCAAGTTTTTTAAAAACAATAATCCGATCACCTCCTGAATAGAATACACGTTCATATACTGCCTTTGTTATAAATTCCTTTTTGAGGTTAACAAGACCCCAGGCGTTTCCAATCTTGTACCCTGTCACTTGCCCGATTATTGAAAAGCTTCCATCGGACCATCCTAATGCCTCAAAAGATGCCGGAAGCAGGATTTGTCCTTCCTCATTTTTGATACCTACTTTTCCATTCTCTTCAAAAACCAAATAGGGCTCAGCCAACAAGAAGCTGGTTATCGATATGAAGAGGAACAGTAAGAAATACCGGGGCATCTGACAAAGTTAGCGGCATTACTGTAATTCGCATTTATTTTTGGAACTTTGAACCGAAATTCGGGTTTAAACGATCTGCATGAAGACGAATCGACTGGACGAACCAAGGGAATAAACAGAACGGACGTTACGTTAAGGATGCGGTGTTTGTTCCTCTTGCGGAAATGCCAGATAACCTAAGCACCTTCGACATGCCCAAATCTTATCTCGTCCATTGTGGTGGTGGATATCGATCTATGATGGCCATTTCGCTAATGAAAAAACAGGATTCAAAAACCTGTTAAACATTTATGGAGGATTTGGTGCGATGCAAGCAGCCGGCATGGAGATAGTAACTGAAGAAATTGCGATAGCAAAGCTATCTGACTAACTTTTGATAATCATCAAGGGTATCTAAATCAATTTCTCCGTCTGGAAAGTCGATTGTTTGAACTATTGCTTTGTGTTCCTGAATTATCTTTTTCGCTCCAGTTTCATTATCAACTTTCACTAGCTTTTCAAAAAGAGATTTACCAAACAGGGCAGGAACACCGGCCGTGTCAGAATAATGAGATGCGATAATCTGGTTTTGAGTATTTTCAAATTTTTGAATAATCTTATTTAGGTGATCAGTTGTCAATAGGGGTTGATCGCAGACCATGACGATGACCGCTTCCATTTGCGGAATGATTTGCAGTAATTCTTGTAATCCCTTTTTTATGGAACTCCCCATTCCGTATTGCCAATCCGGATTCACAATTATGTCAACGGGCATCTCCTTGATAATTTTTCGATGAGCAACCTCATTAGCGCCAAGTACTACAATCACTTTATTGGCTTTTGAAAGAAGTGCTGTTCTTGTAGATTTCAAAAGGAGTTGTTCTCCTCCTATTTCCAGCAACTGCTTGGATTGACCCATGCGGAATGAAGAGCCTGCGGCCAGAAGGATGATGCCAATTGCCATTGTCAAATAATATTCGAAGGTCAGTAATGAACGAATTATCTTTTCTCTTGAATAGTCAGATCAAGTTGTTGAATTAATGGAGCTTGCTCTGGCGTTAGGGTAAAGTAGACTTCAATATTTTTATGCTCACATTCTACCACAAAATAGCCGCGGAGTTGATTTTCTGGATTCATATCATTCACCGCTATTATTTTACCGGCCTCTTGAAAAATTTTAGTAGATGCATTCTTCCAAGATTCAAGCGATTGGTCTAAGAAGAAATTTTCAGCCAGAATGTTAAATCTTTCAGATGGCCAGGAGGGTAATAATTCCATTATCTCTTTTTGGCGTTGTAGCAGAATAGGTGACACTGGTTGTGTTCTGGATTTTAAGTTTGCTAAATAAATCAGCGTATCAAGAGCTTTTGCGTTTGTTGACCCAAGCCCGCCATATGTTAAATTGCTCAACGACACTATGCCTACACCCAATTCCGGAAAAAACCTCCACTCACTGCCAAAGCCAGGTAAGCCACCACCATGACGAATGGATACCAGGTTGTTGCAATCTCTTCGGTAGCCTAGGCCGTATCCGTATCCGCTAACAATTGGACATAAATCTCCATTGCGATTTTTATTATTTGGAAAAAGTCCACTAATGCGTTGTAGTTGATGCATTTCCCTCAATGAGTTTCTATTAAGTATCGGAGAATCTTCCCCATTGCGAGGAGGCCATGCTGACAAATGAAATTGAATGTATTTGCTAAAATCTTCGATGGAACAAATTAATCCCCCCATGGCTCCATATGCACCATCGTGCAGAAAGGGTTCTTCTTTCCATTGTTCATCTTCCCATCGATACCCAATAGCCAATTGTTCTTCGGGCACATCAGAATATTCCCACCTGGCATCATTCATGCCTAATGGAATTAATATATTTTCAGCAATATATTGTTGATAGGGTTTACCCGAAGCACTACTCACAATTTTACCCAACATTCCAAACCCAAGATTGCTATACTCAAAAGTTACACCGGGTGCATTAGAGAATGAAATACCTTGTTCAATTAATTCAATGAGTTCTTCATCTGTGTCATCCAATTGACGGTCGCCCCATGGATTGTCTTCCGGAAATCCAGTTGACATGGTTAGTAAATGTTCAATAGTAATCGGGCGCGAGTCTTGCGTTAGATATTTTACGTTGCTCATTTCCGGGATGAATTTTGATACGGGATCTTGCAAGCTTAACTTTCCCTCATCCCTTAGTTTAAGAATAGCTACAGCAGTAAAGCTTTTGGACATTGATGCGATTCGAAAATCTGTCTTAGTTGTTGCGGGCGTTTGTAAAGGAATATTAGAAATACCAAAAGAATTGGAATAGACTAATTGTCCATCGGCTACAATCCCATAGGCAACAGCAGGGAAGTGATTCTTTTCAAATTGATCCTTAAAGATTTTGTCTACTACCGGAAACGCAGCATTTAATTTCTCCAGTCGATCTTTATCAGTAAAGGAAGCAGCTTTAGAATCATTTGAGAAGAAAACCTCAGGTGAGGACACATTAGCAGTATCCTTGCTGTCACATCCGATCAACGACAAACAGGCTAAGAGATGTAGGAGGCTGATTTTCATGGGCAGAAAATTTTCTTCAGAAAAATTTAGTACTCCTCGTTGTGTGCAAAATATTCGATGTGTGTGAGGTGGCCTTCATATCGCTTGAATAGAATTACATCCCCAACATTTTTAGTTAGGTAATGTTCAAGAAGGCAATGCACTTGTTGCGTCTCACCATTTTCAGTTTTCACCAAGGCAATCCACTGATCATCTTTATGAACAGTAACAAAAAAATTTCCCCTTCGAGCTCCTGCGTAGGGTGTAGCACCCGTAGCAGGGGTACCTTTAATGAAAGTCTTTTCCAGAATTACCCCTTTTTGTAAATCAGGTTTTGAGAAAAGAAGATCGTAAACAACCAGTGTTGTGGCAATGACTACCACAATCAAGACTCCACACCCAAGGACTGTTGATTTCTGAGTAGCCATGCAGGTTTTATTTTTTTATACGCTTAACCTGGTCCGGGGTAACTGCTTCACCTTTGTTTCCAAATGAATTTCTTACATAGTTTAAGACATCACTCACCTCTTCGGCAGATAGGTTGAACCCAATCATTTCCAAATTATAAATTTTTCCATTTACTGTCATCTCCCCTGTTGCTCCATTAATTACCTGAAGGATGGATCGGTCTTTATCTGCCATTAGGTAATCGGATTTGGCAATTGGTGGATAGATCCCATCGATACCTTCGCCTTGGTCCTGATGGCAACTCATGCAATAGGTATTGTATACTTCTTTACCGCGCGCAACACTGGCCTGCAGGTCAAACTTTGATTTTTTCTGAAATGAGGAAAGAGAAATGGTTGTAAATGCGAAGGCAACGAAAATATATTTCTTCATCGTTAAAATTTAGTTTTTGGGTCTTCCTCGACAAGGTGATCAACGTTGTTGATTTTGAGTTTATTATTTGCCATAATTTTTGAATTGAAGAAAATAAAAATACGAAAATTTGGAGCATTGTTTGCTATAATTTGTTAAGGGAAGGGTGATGCGAATTTTATGGAATAACCTGCTTGAGTTGTGGATATGAAACAGCTGTTTTTTTTGGGTTTCAACTTCTACAGTTCAGCCATTAGAATCAACAATTCAGATAACGTGATTTTACATGGATCTCATAGGTGATCATATTTGAAGAAAAAATATAAAATGAAAACTAAACTATTAACAATTGTCCTGTTCACAATGATGGCTGGAAATGTCTCCGCACAGCAAAGTTCATTGGTTGTAGTAATAAAAAATGTTAAAGAAGCAACCGGAAGGATTGCTGTTGCATTATTTGATAACGAGAAAGACTTCACAAAGAAAAGGCTACAAGGAAAAACAACCCTGTCAAAACTTGATGAAGTAGAAGTTACATTTGACAATATTGTGCCTGGCAATTATGCCATCTCAGTTATGCACGATGCCAATGCAAATGATGAAC
>JAENVX010000462.1 GCA_016650355.1 Bacteroidia bacterium
AAGTACAATCTGAAAGTATGGAATCAAGATGCTATTTAGCCACGCAGCAAAGCCAAATACTCCAAACAGCAACCCAATCATGATCAGAGGAACTACATACCTGTTCTTTTGGCTCATTTCTACCTATAGTTGCCTGAGAACTTTTGAAGACATATCCAGTGCAGTATTGATATCTTTCTCTGTATGCGCTGCCGATATATACCATAATCCGCGGCCGATTATTCTGATCCCATTATCGTGCATGCCTGAGATAAACTTATTGAGTTTTACTTTATCGTAGGTCAATACATCTCGGAAATCATACACCGCTGAAAGATTGGTAAACCCCGTATGTAACATAGGGCCCAATCCTTGAACCAACAGATTGCTATCATTTTTTCTTCCAATCTCCCGAAGGCCTTGCATAAGCTGCTGACCCAATGAAAAAATTCGCTCCAACACATTACCAGATTCTAAGACCTCAATTGTACCGATGGCGGCTGCTACTGTAGAGTTGCTACTATTCATCGTACCCGCGTGTATCACTTTACCTTCAGCAATCAAGTTCATCCAATCTTTTTTACCTACAATAGCAGAAATTGGATATCCACTACCCATAGCTTTTGCAAAAATGGAAAGGTCAGGTGAAATATTATAGTACACTTGAGCACCACCCAAAGAAGTTCTAAATCCTGTTATCACTTCATCAAAAATGAGCGTGATATTATATTGATCGCATAGTTCTCTCATGCCCTGAAGATATCCTTCTCTCGGCAAAATGCAACCGTTGTTACACATGATAGGTTCTGTAATTATGGCGGCAATTTCGTGATGCTTTTCTTTTATTTTTTTCTCAAGTAATGCCAGATCGTTCCAGGGAAGTATGATAAAATCATCTTGCACATCATCTGGAAGACCTTGTGTCCAAGGAAAAACAACCGGATCTTCTCTGCTACCAAGCTGCTCTGCCGAAGGTGTCGATAGTCCCCACGCTACATTGTCAAGCCAACCATGATAGTGTCCTTCAAAACGCAAAAACTTTTTCTTACCCGTCTTTGCCCTGGCAACCCTGAAAGCAGTTTGCACAGCTTCAGAACCGTCTAAGCAAAACCGCATTAACTCCGCAGACGGAATAAGCTTTTGTAATTTTTCTGCCAGCTCGATTTCCAAGAGGTGCTGACCTGCAAAAAGTTGACCTGTTTTAGAATAGTCATCTACTCTTTTTACAACATGCGGATGATTATGCCCTACGATCATCGGCCCCTGGCTTAAGGTGAAATCCATGTATTCATTTCCATCTACATCATAAATTTTACTTCCGTCAGCATGAGAATAAAAAATGGCATGTGGATGGTTGTATTTTCTGAATTCGGAAGAAACACCACCTGCTAAGGATTGTTTAGCCCGCTCTAACAATTTAGCAGATTGCTCGTACTTTAACATTTCTTTGAATTAGTCTTATATGATTTTGGAAATGATTATTACGTAGACGATTTAATCGAAGTCTAGAACAATTTATTTAATTGTATAATGGCCGACTCTGCGAGTTTCTCACCCGATCCAATTTCATAATTCGTAGTGCCGGGAGTTGTTTCATATCCTGTAATCATTGGAGTAAAGCCTTTTGGTCCTTGAGTAAAAGAAACAGCAGTTGGGAAATATCCCTTTTCATCATTTGTCAATCCCATTACCATTGTATTTTTACAAGGTGATTTTGCTTTGATATCAATTCCAAACTCAGTGAACATTTCGCCAGGCAAACCAACAAATGCGGTATCACCTATTCGCACCACCATTACCTCAAGGCTATCCACCTGATCCTGAATGGCGCGCATTTGTACCCAATCTTTTGCGTATTGCGCATCGGGTATACCATCCGCCTGGGCTGGTGGCATGCCGTCTCGCTCAACTTTTTTTATGACAGCCTGGGCCCAAGCAAATTGTTCATCAGTAATGGTCAAATGCTTAAGTGGAACCATTTCTCTTGACACTGCAATAATATCTGTGGATACCGGCACCTCACTAGTAATAGCCTCAAGTGCAGAAACACCTAGTAAATATCCTATGCGTTGACATTCCTGATATGTATCGGGGAATCCTATTCGATAATCCACCTGGGTAACGTTACCACAAGCTCCATTGAAAAACATGGGCACATAGTCCTTACCCTTTACTTTCCTAATAGCCTCAACCATGTAGCCAGGATAATCGGCAGTGTACAGCCAATTGTTACCCGTTAATGTTGTTGCGTGGCATGCAAAATTCACAATCACACCGGTTGGTTTTCCTGCCTGAGCTAAAGACAAGGTTATCACCTCAGGATCGATGGGTCCCCATGGCTCGATAACAAATCCGGGTTCAAATTTTTCCCAACACATATGGGTTGTTCCATCAAGACATTTAAGCCTGCGGTTGTGCGATATCCTGTTCTCGGTAGACCGCCCTACAGAAAGAATAGTCGGTTTAAGTTTTTCGTCCGCCTCAATTACAGCACTCGCTGCTTTCGTAAGGTATTCAATTGCTTTGGGTGCATTAAGGCCACCTACAGGACCGCTATGAGTATGTGTTGACATGATCATAATGTTTGCAGCCTTAATTGTTGTCTTTGACGCAATGTGGGTACGCATCATTTCAATAGACTCTTTCGGTATAAAACATATATCGACCGTGAGTAATGCAACCTTTTCTCCCTTATCGTCCTTCGCAACAAAAGCCTTAGCATAAAGAGAGTCATGAACCCCACGCGAGGCATAGTCATCACCTCGGTAATTGCCCGCCATAGCCAATCCTACTTCAGGAGTATAATTGACCTCAGCGATGCCCATCAACAAAGTTGATTTTACTCTCTCTTTATCCGGGTTGGAACAGGAAAGAAAAAATGCAGTAATCACTAAGGAAACGATAGTAGTCTTTTTGAGATTCATAAATACCAAGTTAGTGTATGAAATATTTTTCTCGGAAGATTAATTTTAATCAGCCAGGCATTTTTACAATGGCATCAATTTCTACTTTAAGGTTCTCTGCCAAAACAGATTGCACTGTTGTTCTTGCTGGTTTGATACCCGTAAAATAGGTTGCATATATTTTATTATACCGATCGAAGTTTTTTATATCCGAAAGATGCACCGTGCATTTCACTACATCCTCCATGGTCGCACCCGCATTTTCAACTATCGCTTTAATGTTTTCAAGCGTTCTGATGGTTTCCTCTTCAATTGTGCCCAGAACAAAAGCAGAGGTTTTAAAATCCACTGCTGACTGGCCACTCACAAAAAGAAAACCATTAACCAAAACAGCATCTGAATACGCGCCTGTTACAAAATTTGCATCCCTTTCCGGGTGGGCTACTTTTATTTTACTCATGATTATATATTAGTTGTCGGTTTTCAAATCGTCTACCAGTTTCAATATCCTTTCATTCAATTCTCGAATATATTGCCTAGATGAAGCATCAGGAATGTAGGCAGCCCTTCTTGCTCTACTGTTTGTGAGAATACCCCTTGCCATTAATAATTCTTTCTCGGCATAATGAAATAATTCCATGTTCTGTAATGAGTAGAAAATTTGCGGCATTACACGCTCAAATATTTCAAATGCCTTCTGGGATTTCCCCTCCTTTCGTAGCACAAACACTTTTTGCAAAATATCCGAAACACCAAGCCCGGGCATGATTCCCCGAATGCCAACGGGAATTAATTCCATTGAATAGAGGCCTCCCCATCCTTCGAAGACGCCTATCTTGCCCTCTGTTTTCAAAATAATATCTTCAATTTTTGATGCACTCAGTACCTCCTCTAATTTTAAATATTTGAAATTGGGATGATTCATCCTTAATGAATTAATCAAGAATACGCTTAAAGAAGATCCACCCGGATTAAAATCCTGAATAAGCACAGGAGTGTTAGGAATAGATTCTAAAAAACCAGAGAGGTAGTCTTGTATGGAGGTCTCCGGCAAATTAAACAAGCGTGGAACGGCCAATGAAATGACATCTGCCCCTGCAGCTACGTTTTCCTGTGCAAGTTTTATGGCAATCTTTAAAGAAGGGCTGTTAGATTGAGCCACAATTTGAATGCGACCTGCTGCCTGATCAACGGCAATATTTACAACCAATAGCTTTTCTGCATTGCTTAATTTATAAAATTCGCTAGCATAAGCGGGAAGGCAAACGGCCTGCAGGCCTTCGTTGACTGCAAATTCAATTAAGCTTCTTAGCCCTGGTTCATCAATGTCCTCATTTTCTAAAAAAGGCGTAGGAATGATTGGCACTACCCCACTCAGTTCTTTCAATTCTGCCATATTTAATGCTTTCTTAATTTCTATACACCAACAGTTTTATTTGGACATTGTTATTTCATTTCAGTGTATACTTAAATGGGATAAATCCGAGAATTTGAAACTTTGGGTATAGGTTATAAGCGTACCCTCAAGGTAAAATTCCTTTCAGCTAAAACCAAATAAATTGCGCATTGTGAGCGCAAACAGTTAGATTGTGTGCGCAAACAGAGAGGTACGTTTAAGGAGTAATAAGTTAATGCTTATCATAGTATAGATCCAACATACTGATGAAAGATTTCAGCTATTTTTATGCAGTGCTGCCAGCGTTATCTTTTCGCAAAGAGGAAGATGAAATACACATTACTTAACTGTTTATCAGAATAATTATGCTTGGCTACATCTTATGGGACTATAGTTCTGTTTTATTTTCTTTTGGCAAATTCACACTACGATGGGATGGGTTTCTGTTGATCTTGGCCTTTATCGTTGGAAGACAAATTCTAATCCACATTTATGAAAAGGAAGGGCAACCTAAAAAAGAAGTTGATATCCTTGCGCGGTATCTTGTAATTGGGAGCTTTGTTGGTGCTCGGCTTGGCCATGTTATTTTCTTTCAGCCAGAACAATGGGCTATGCCTTTAACTATCTTCCTACCTTTTGAATTTAATCCTTTCCTTTTTATCGGCTTTTCCGGGTTTTCCATCCACGGTGCAGTCTTGGGAATTCTACTCGCCATCTGGATTTACACACGGAAGATGAAACAAGCGCACCCATTTATGTATGTACTAGATAGGACTTCAATTTTTGGTATGTGGATATTAGTATTTATGTTGGTTGGCTCCTTTCTGAATTCCGAGGTGGAAGGAAAGCCTACCAATTCATTTGCAGGCACTGTCTTTATCAATCCGATTGTAAAAGGTTTACAGCGTCTTCCTTGCTGTATGATGCGTAATCCCGGAGGGAAAAGTCCATTAACAAAAGTCATCGCAAAGAAAGAAAATACGCAGGTGAAAAATGAGCATGGTCATCAGTCCGTTGTCTTGTACTTTTTTTTCAATTCCGGAACTGCCAAAAGTATAGTAAATGACTATTTGATTGGGGATGTAAAAACATATCTCTACGATATGGCTCAGTATGTATATGAACCAGGAACCGAACCATTGCACTATAGTATTTTTGAAGAGGCCAATGGTGACTTTGAGGCACGGGTGAGTACTTTGGGAATTGCCAGGCATCCCGTCCAACTTTATATGGCGTTTTCAGCGCTCCTTCTTCTTTCTCACTTTGCTTGGTATTGGAACAAATTCAAATTGTCCATAAAACCCGGTAGAATTTTCGGGTTCGGCATGGCTATACTCTGGAGCCTACAATTTCTATTCGAATTTCTTAAAGAAAATCAAGCTAGCTTCATAACAGGAATTGGATTGAACAAAGCACAAGTCTTATGTGTACCATTCATCCTTGTGGGGATCTACTGTCTAATTCTATCCTATCGAAAGGTTGAAATTAAAAATTAATATAATCGTAGAGCATCTAATTATTAATTGGAATTTAATTCTATTGAAACTTCATTTCCGCTAGAATCAAAAACTTCAAGTGACACAATTCTAGCATCAAGCTTCAACGCTCTGGAAGATTGAGAAAGATAGGTGGAACCGTAATAAAATTCGTGCTTGCGCACTTTACCATTGGATAACTTCACCAATGCGTAGGCGTCATCCTTTTTCGCCCGATAATATTTGCCTTTGTCTTTGGGAGAATACACTCTTACACGATCTGAATTATTAGAAACAATAATCAGCTCATTGCCATCTCCGGCAATAAATTTTGCCATACCCTTTGAGTCTCCATCCGCTGAAAAACCACTATCCTTTGACTTCAATGGTTTAAAATTGCCTTTTCCATCTCCTTGCAAATACAATCCTATCGATGCATCATACTTTCCAGAAATTACTTCTGTGGAGTATGAATTACCAACGAGTAAAACATCCAGGTTTCCATCTTTATTGTAATCAACTGTTGCTGTCCCAAATGTTGGTGAGAACTGCGCTTCAATTGGTAATGGTTTAATTCTAAATTTACCTTTTCCTAAATTCTCCAGGTAACTGCTCTCAAACCTTTCCGCGCATACCACATA
>JAENVX010000463.1 GCA_016650355.1 Bacteroidia bacterium
GATAGAGGCGCCAGTATTGGCATCGTTAAAATAGCCTGCCCGGAATAACTTGGAATCAGTAGGTGCAAAAATGCCTGTGAACACATCATGCCTATTGCTGAAAGTATTGGCGAAGCATACTGAAGCGGTGTGAACAATCCATAAATAATAGAATCAATGATGAAGCCATCTTTTAATACCAGGGGAATGGCATACGCCAGACCTCCGATCATCGCTGCAAACGTCATCGATTTTAAACCATCAATGTAGGCAAGGAAAGTGCCGTTCACGCCAAGGCGTCCTAGTAATCCCATGATTATCCCCGCTATAAAAAATTCCGCGGATATCTCGTTGAATCCCCATCCCAATGAAAGCATGCCATATATCAATACAATAAAAGCAAGCATCACAATAGATAGTATTATTGCATTTCGATTGCTGAATTTATGGACGTTGACGGCTACGTCTTGCTTTTCCATTCTGGTCATGTTTGCATAGCGTATTAATAACACCATCCATACTGCGAAGGCAAAAACAAAAACAATCATTCTGAATATGCCATTTAACAAAAAAGGTACCTCAGCAATCTTCTGTGCAATGACTACTCCAAAAGGATTAATAGGACTAAAAGATGCGCCAATTACTGCTGCTCCATAACTAACGCCAACAGTAACAATCGGAGAATAACCAAGATTGCGTGTGAAAATCAGTAGAACGGGAATGAGTGGAATTATCTCTTCCTCCAACCCTTCGGTGGCACCACCTGCAGCAAATAAAAAACCCATGAGCACCAAAGCAAATTCTTCCTTGCCCTTCACTTTGGAAGTAAAGTAAAGTACACCTTCTTTTAAGGCTCCGGTTTTTTCCACAATAAAGAGACAACCTCCAACAAGAAAAATAAGCACCATAACTTCCACACCCTTGCCTATGCCTCTTGGAATACAAACCAAAATTTCGAAAGGCGAAAGGTTCTCCACGTCAACCAATTTATACGAACCAGGGACCACCACCTCTCGCTTGGTGTCAGGGTCGATTGCCCGTTGATACTCCCCTTTTGGAATGACATACGTAAGGACCCCTGCAGCCAGAATAAAAGCTACCACAATAGTGAGTGCATTGGGGAAAGATGGAAGTTTCATGTTCGCGATGCTATATAAATACTTCTGCCAATTTTAATACAAAGACAAATCACATTATCTTTCATAATCTTTACTACTCAATAAGCGTGCACAACTTACAACCACTGCTCAACAAAACCTATCCGAAAGCAGCATCTGCTAAAGGCGTGTACATCTATGACAAATCCGGGAAGCAATATTTGGATGGTTCCTCTGGGGCTGTAACTAGTTCATTGGGTCATTCCCATGCAAAAATAATCCCCTTCATCAAACAGCAACTAGATAAACTTCAGTTTGTCTATCGCTCTCAGTTTGGCTCAGAAGAAGCAGAGGCATTGGCAACTAAATTGTTTGCAGTCTCTGTTAATAAAAGCCATGCGCATTCTTTTTTCGTTAACAGCGGAACTGAAGCCATTGAAACTGCCATGAAGATTGCCGTGCAGTATTGGCAAGAAAAAGGACAACCAGAAAAAGTGCATTTTCTTTCGAGGTGGAAAAGTTACCACGGCATTACCATGGCTGCGCTCTCGCTGTCAGGTCACGCTTTGAGAAGACAACGCTTTGAGGGCTCTCTTCAAAAATACCCCGCCCTTTATGCCGATCTTGAAAAAGATTCTTTGCAACAACAAAGAAAAGAGTTCATTGAAGTGATAGAAAAAAAAGGTGCCAAACACATTGCCGCCTTTGTTGCTGAACCCATGGTGGGCGCTGCCGGCACAGCATTAACACCACATCCTGAATACTATCAGGAAATGAAAAAAATATGTGATGACTATGGAATTCTATTCATTGCCGATGAAGTAATGACAGGATTGGGGCGAACTGGAAAATGGTTTGCGCTCGAGCATTGGCAAACAGTAGCTGACATTGTTACGATTGGAAAAAGCTTAGGAGCCGGCTATGCGCCTATTGCCGCAACCTTAATGACGGACAAAATTCTGGATCCCATTAAAAAAGGAAGCGGACTCATCATGAGCGGTCATACGTATAGCGGGCACCCTCTTTCATGCGCCACTGCATTACGGGTATTGGAAGTTATAGAGGAAGACAATCTATTATCTAATGTAACTGAGAAAGGTGTTTTTATTAAAAACAGGTTGATGGAACTAAAGGATGCCTATCCATTCATTGATGTGGTTAGGGGAAAGGGATTGATGATGGGAATCGAGTTTAATCCTTCCCGGAAAGGATTACAAGCAAGATTTATTGATCAATGTTTTAATAACGGATTACTCGTATATCCCGCTGTAGGTGGGGCTACCGGAGAAGATGAAAATGGCATTCTAATTTCACCACCGTTTATACTAAATCAGATCGAGGCAGAGGAGTTGTTGTATAAATTTGAAAAATCCCTGAACGAGATAAATAATTAGTCTTGGGTTCATAAAGTATCGCTGTTCGAAAATTTAAGTATATTCCTACCCTTATAAGAAGTATCCTGAAAATGAACTTGTTCAATAAAGTCACCGATTATGAGACAGCCAGGAATATTTTTTTTGATGGAATGACTTTGCTCTTTGGTGGATTTGGTGGTGTGGGCACTCCGCCTGGTCTGATAGATTGCCTTATTGAAACCGGAGTGAAAGATGTAAAACTTATTGGCAATGATGCGGGGTTTCCTTGGATTGGTATTGGAAAATTTATTTGTCTGGAACGTGCAACTTCGCTGGTCGCCTCACATATAGGATCCAACCCGACAGCAGGAGATTTAATGAATCGAGGTAAACTTGATGTAGAGTTTTCACCACAAGGAATTTTGGTCGAACGGATTCGGGCAGGAGGCGTTGGCTTAGACGGATTCCTTACGGAGATTGGAAAAGGAACAAAGCTGGCCTACAATAAACCTTTGATAAAAATTGGTGAAAAGGAATATTTATATGAGGCGCCTATACTTGGCGATGTCAGCATTGTCTATGCAAAGAAAGCTGACACATTTGGTAACCTGATTTTTGATAAGACTGCGCGCAACACCAATCCCTTCATTGCAATGGCAAGTAAGGTAACAATTGTGGAGGCAGAAGAGATAGTACCTATGGGTTCGTTGAACCCTGAAGAAATTATTGTGCCTGGAGTTTATGTGAAGTACATCATACCTTCAAAAGGATATAACTGGAAATGGATATGGGAGATGCCCGACAAACAATTGCGCAACGAGCCGCCCGCGAAATAAAAGACGGCATGATCGTTAACCTGGGCATTGGAATTCCTTCTATTGTGCCGGATTTTCTTGATGCCTCCATTATAGTTTTCTTTATGGCTGAAAATGGAATACTTGGCATGGGGCCTTCACCAACTGTTAACGCAGATGGCAACCTAAGCAATGCAGCGGGCTACCCTACCAGTATTCTTCCCGGTGGAAGTTATTTCGATAGTGCAACTGCTTTTGGAATGATTCGAAGAGGTTGTATTGATGTATCTATTTTGGGGGCGTTGCAAGTAAGTGAACATGGCGATCTTGCCAATTGGATCGTGCCCGGAAAAAGGGTACCTGGTGTTGGGGGCGCCATGGAGTTAGCATTTGGTGCCAAGAATCTAATTGCGCTAATGTCGCATTGCGAAAAGGATGGTCGCCCGAAGATTATGAAAGAATGCACACTTCCCATCACCACCTACCATTGCGTAAAAAAAATCATTACAGAGATGGCTGTGTTTACCATTGATGAAAATGCTCTTATGCTGAATGAAATAATGCCAGGATATAGCATGACTGATATTAAGAACAACACCGATGCGAATTTTCAAGTGTCTGCACACATAAAAGCAACAGCCTAATGAAAGCAATCCAGGAAAAACTCGACACCTATATCGATGACCATGCAAACGAGGCAATAACTTTTTTACAACAATTGATAAGACAGCCAAGTATACAAGGAAATGAAAAAGGTGTGCAGACCATCGTTATTGAAAAGTTAAAACAACTTCAACTTGAGGTTGATGTTTGGGACCCTAAAATTGAAGAACTATCACAACATCCTTACTTTGTTGCTTCCAGAGATAGTTATGAAGGAAGTCCAAATGTTGTCGGTGTACATCGTGGCGCAGGTAAGGGCAAGTCAATTATTCTAAATGGACACATTGATGTTGTACCCGAAGGCGATGTTACAAAATGGAATCAAACTCCGTTTTCAGGGCACATTGAAAATAACAAAATGTATGGAAGAGGAACAACCGACATGAAGGGTGGCAATGTTTCACTGCTATTAGCTATGGAGGCAATAATTGGTTGTGGAATAAAATTGAAAGGTGATGTAATTTTTCAATCGGTGATTGAAGAAGAATCTGGAGGAATTGGAACATTGGCAACATTGACGAGGGGTTACAAAGCCGATGCTGCAATCATACCCGAACCAACCAACATGAAATTGTTTATCAAGCAGCAAGGATCAATGTGGTTTAGAGTTACTGTGGAAGGTCTGGCTGCACATGGTGGAACTCGCTACGAAGGAGTTTCTGCCATTGATAAAGCGTGGAAAGTGTACGATGTCATTATGAAATTAGAAGAAAAACGCAATGCCACAATCAATGATCCATTGTATAAACACATTTCTATACCACTGCCCATTAACATCGGAAAAATTCAGGGTGGCTCCTGGCCGTCTTCTGTTCCAGATCTTGTAACCATGGAAGGCCGCATTGGTGTTGGGCCGAATGAAGATATGAATGAAGTAAAGAAACAATTGACATTATCTCTGAAAGCGTTAAACGCGCAAGATGAATGGCTCAAGGAACATCCTGCCAGGCTTGAATTCTTTGGCGCACAATGGGTACCCAATTTTGTTGAACAAGGCCATCCATTTGTTGCTGCTATGACGCAGAGCTATAAGTCAGTCTATAATAAAGACATTACAATTGAAGCTTCTCCGTGGGGAACCGATGGTGGATTGTTGGGAAAGGTTGGTAACATACCAACACTTGTTATCGGTCCTGGTGAAACGAAAGTGGCACATTATCCTAACGAGTTCATTGATTTGAATGAAATGATTAAAGCTTCTAAAGTTTTTGCCAACACTATTTTAGTGTGGTGTGAACCCGCCTAGCCCAACCACAGTGACGGCAGAAATAAATAACGGAAGAGCAACTGTTTCTGTTTACACAGATTCATTCAATAAGCGGGTCCGCATTGATCACTATACGGGAGACCGGGATGAAGTATTGATGATCATCAAACAACAAATTCCAAATTGGGTTGAGAAGCTGATTGTTAAATCGCGGACGGAAGATTTGACATTCTTTATTTCCAAAGGATTTTCATGCGAATCTTTTATTAAAGGATACTACTCAGGAACGGACATGTATTTTGTCACTCAGTATTTTTCTGCAAGTCGACAACAAAGCGAAAAGTTACCAACGGAAAAACGGATCATTCAAGAATTGATTTCTGAAAAATATCAACCCTATGAAATGACACTCGAAGGAATAAAAATAGCTTCGATATCTGATGCCGATAGACTGGCCCTCTTCTATAGCGAAATATTCAAAGTTTACCCTACTCCGCTGGGAGACGTCTCACACATTCGAAAAACAATAACCGAAGGCACCATTTACGCCTTTATAGAAATTGAGGATAAACTCGTAAGCTCCGCATCGGCAGAAGTGAACAAACAATTTAATAATGCAGAGCTCACCGATTGCGCAACGTTGAAGCAAGCAGAAGGAAAAGGACACATGAAGAGGCTATTATCCTACCTTCACCAAAAATTGACGGAAGAAGGCACCACTTGCTGTTATTCTATTGCCAGGGCAGAATCTTTTTCTATGAACAAAGCATTTGCCCAACTAGGCTATACCTATGGTGGCATAATGGTCAATAACTGTATTATTTTCTCGGGGTTGGAGGACATGAACGTATGGTATAAGTCACAATGATCTTTAAAATTATGATTACAAAAGTTTGTCAATTTATTTTACTGTTCGTTCTACTAATAGCATTTGATCCCCGCCTTAATGCTCAACGCATTCCGGTACTCAATCAAATCGATCTTCCACATAACTATTATTTCCATGAACTATACCTTCCGCAATTAACCAGCGGCTCATCCTCCGTAGCCTGGATGCCGGATAGCAAGTCGGTTGTATATTCAATGGCGGGCAGTCTTTGGAAACAGAAATTAGGAAGTGACACGGCCGAGCAACTTACAGACGCTGACGGGTACGACTATCAACCCGATGTATCTCCTGATGGTAAAAGCATCGTATTCGTAAGATACAATGGATCATCAATGGAACTGATGCTCCTGGAAGTAAAGAGTGGTGAGACAAAATCATTAACAGTAAATAAAGCAGTAAACCTTGAACCACGTTGGTCGCCTGATGGGAACAAGCTAGCGTTTGTTTCCACTGCGAATACGGGACATTTCTTGTTATACATTGCCAACGTTGAAACGGATAAACTCTCGGACATTAGGTGTTTGACACCCGATAATAAAAGCAATGTGAATCGCTACTACTATAGTGCATTCGATCACGCCATCAATCCAGTTTGGTCAAAGAATGGAGATCAACTCTATTTTATATCGAATAAGGAAATCGCACATGGAACTGGAGATATTGTTTCAATGAACCTTGACGATGGTTCAACAAAAATTATTCATCACGAAGAAACTTCATGGCGCACTAAACCGGACATATCACCAGATGGATCACGCCTCGTGTACAGCAGTTACCTGGGTCGCAATTGGCAACAACTATGGCTCATACCTCTTGAAGGTGATTATCCAATTCCACTTACGTATGGGGAATATGACAATACCTCTCCCCGCTGGTCGCCTACGAGTGACAAGATTGCTTTTATATCTAATCGCACGGGCAACACTGCACTGTGGATTGTCAATGCCTTTGATGGAGCGCAGCAACAACTAACCATAAATGACTTACACTATCTAAAGGCACGGACAACTCTATCGTTTTCAGTCCGTGACGAGAATGAAATTCCAATCGCTGCGCGTGTCAGCATAACCGATAGTCGAGGAAAATTTTACTCACCGAGAAATTCCTGGATTCATGCAGATGATTCCCGATACCCGGATCACAATCAATATGAGGCGCACTACTTTCACAGTAAAGGAAATGAAATCATAAGCTTACCAAAAGATAAGTTTATGATTCAGGTGTCGCGTGGCCCGGAATTTGAAATCGTGAAAATGGAAATTGATACACGGCAAAATATTTCGAGCCCTTTAGCTATTACTCTAAAAAAACTACAAGTCCCATCCAACTTTGGCAATTGGCTGAGTGGCGATTTGCACGTGCACATGAACTATGGTGGCAATTACAGGAACACACCAGAAATACTTGTAGCTCAAGCTGAAGCTGAAAATCTGAATTTTGTCTTTAACCTGATTGTAAATAAAGAGCAACGCATACCGGATATTAATTATTTCACTCCGTTACCTGACAAACATTCCACTAACAAAACCATGATTCTCCATGCGCAGGAATTTCATACAAGCTTTTGGGGACACTTAGGTTTACTCAATTTAAACAACAATGTAATTCTTCCTGGGTATTCAGGCTATCCCAAAACGGCCGTTGAAAGTCTTTTCCCTCACAATGGTTTTATTGCGGACAAAGCCCATGAGCAGCAAGGTCTGGTTGGATATGTACATCCCTTTGAAACATCACAAATTTTTCCAGAACAATCTTCTACATTATTCAGTGAACTTCCTGTAGATGTAGCTCTTGGAAAAGTCAACTATTATGAACTCGTTGGATTTGCAGATCATAAAGCATCGGAGGCTGTCTGGTATCAATTACTAAATTGTGGCTTCCGTTTACCAGCAGGAGCGGGAACAGACGCTATGGCAAACTATTCAAGTTTGCGAGGCCCTGTAGGGCTTAACCGGGTATATGTAAAAGGCGAAGGCAAGTTGGATCACAAGATATTTCTTCAAAAAGTAATGCAGGGAAAAAGTTTTGTAACCAACGGTCCTTTACTCGGGCTGGCAGTTGATGGAAAAACTGCTGGCGACAGCATTACCATTTCTACAAGAGGACAAACATTAGCTTACACAGCATTCTTAAGAAGTCAAATTCCAGTAGATTATTTGGAAATTATTTGGAACGGAGAAGTAATTTCTAAACATAAATTATCAGGCCCCACTAAATCTGCAGATGTAAAAGGTACTATTACCGTGAAGGCTTCAGGGTGGATATTGCTTCGAGCGTGGAGCGAAAAATCAGACCCTGATCTGCCAGACTTATATCCTTATGCGAGCACCAATCCTATCTACATAGTAAGTGAAACTAAAAATATCAATCAGAAGAAAGCGGCTGACTATTTCTTAAAATGGGTAACCCGACTTGAAAGCAAAGCCAACGATTTGCCTTATCGGAATGAATCAGAAAAGGAAACAGTCATGCAAGACATTCGAAATGCAAAAGACTTTTATCAGCAACGTGTAAAGTGAGGAGATATCAAAGCGAAATGCCTTACTGACATCAAAAATAAATCGTGCTAGCCTTTCTATTTAATTCTATTGTATTTCTTCAACACAGAAATTAATCGTTCGTGGGGAATAGCGAATACCTTATTTCCATTGACGCCTTCCATTGTTTCAGCTGCAATCATTGCATTTACGATTGCCTCCTCCGTAGCAGAGGTAGCAGCTTCAAAAATTGGAGTGATTCTTTCATTGGGCAACATTTCCAAATGAGCGATGCCCTCATCTTTGGTAACTTCAGGATTCGCGGTTGAGAACGCAATAAAAATATCTCCCGATGAATTGCCTCCACGTCCACCAATAACACCGATGCCCAGCGAGACCCTCTTCACAACGCGTTCAAGTTGATGTGGCAACAAGGGTGCGTCCGTTGCCACTACTACAATTATTGAACCCTGATCTTTATCCTCTTTATCGACTGGCATCAGATCAGCAATTTCTTTTCCAACTGGTACACCGGCTATGCTCAGCAGCGAACGCTTACCGTAATTCGCCTGAACCAATACTCCAACGGTATAACTTCCATCTTTTGTATCCAACTTTCGGGAAGAGGTACCCGTGCCTCCCTTGAATTGATGTGCTACCATGCCGGTGCCACCGCCTACATTCCCTTCTAGTACAAATCCACCTGTGGCACCTTCCATCGCCTCGAAGACATGTTCCTTCTTCACATGAAAACCATTGATGTCATTAAGAAAACCATCCCACGTTTCGGCAACTACAGGTAAACTAATATCTCCTGAGTATTCGCTTCCTTTTACTTTTTTCATATACCATTCGATAACAGCATCACGAACTATACCAACACTGTGCGTATTCGTGATGAGAACAGGCGAGCCCAATCCTCCTGATTCGTCAACCCAAGTGGTACCCGTCATCTCACCATTTCCATTTAATGTAAACCACGCTGCAAAAACACGATCAAGAGAACCTTTGCCCTTCGGGAAGATGGCAGTAACACCTGTGCGAACAGGACCTTTGCCTACGACTAATTTGCCACTTCCCTCAATTAATGTTTTAAATCCTACCTCCACCCCTGATACATCAGTGATGGCATTAAACTTACCGGGTGTTCCATCAAATGGAATCCCCAAGTCACGAGCGCGTGGTTTGCTCATTTGTGCCAGCGTAGAATTACTGATGATAAAAACTACAGCGAGGATAAAAACTACTTTTAATTTCATTGCCCTATTCTTTGGTCATTTATGTAAACAACAAAGGCGTAAATCTTGTGTGTGAACACGCGACTTACGCCTTTTGATTTCAAATCAATAAGAATTACTTCACATGAAGGTTCACTATTTTGGCTAACTCAAACATAGAGATCTGTTTTTTGCCAGCGAAAACTACTTTTAGTTTTTCATCGGCATTGATCATCCTTCTGTTTTTGCTGTCCTGAAGTTTGTTCTTCTTGATGTAGTCCCAGATTTTTTTAATGATTTCAGTTCTGGGAATTGGCTTGCTGCCAATTACTGCAGCTAATGAATCGCTCAAGTTTAGAGGAGCCATAAAGGCAGCGTTAGGTTTACGTGCTGACTTCTTCTTCGCTACTTTTTTCACAGCTTTTTTAGGAGCCGCTTTTTTTGCAGCTTTTTTAGGAGCTGCTTTCTTTGCTGGTTTTTTTGCCATAGCTAATTTAGTTTTTAATAAGTGCGAAGTACGTTGAAATATCTGAGTTTCCCGAATTCTCATAGGGAAAAGTGTTAATTTGACCAGGGCGCAGTCGGTCAAGTTCAACAATTTCTAACGCGTATTTTTTTTCCTTGCAATTCTAAACACAGAAAATTATCGTAGAGATCATTCTACTTTTCATCACCAACTCACCTTCCAAAGCGCAACTATTCCAGGCAACCCAGCCAATGATTTTCTGAGTTTAACCATGTTTATTTTCTGAGTTTTCTCTAATGCTGAAATTGATTTCCCATATGTGATTACCCGTGTAAAAACTTAACAATTAGCTTTCACCACGGGGTAGTATACTACTTTCTATCAGTGCATTGCCAATTTTGCCATCGAGTAGTATTCTAAAGCTATTGGTCAGATGATTGTCGAATTAGCATTCGAGGTAAACTATACGTTTTGTGTTAAGTCGGCAGTCAAACATCTGCTTACTTATATAAGAATGAATATGGAATGTTACTCTATATTCATGCTCGTCATATGGGACCCGAAGGGCAACTGTTTGTGGCGGGTGCTTGTTGCCATGCCTCGATTTCCCCCTATGGGGAGTCGCCAAAAAATCTTTAAATATTTTTACTCCAATGCAGTCTTAATGTCGGTCAGAAGGTCGTCAATGTGCTCAATGCCGATGGAAAGTCTTAATAAATTGTCAGCGCTTTTGGGATTATCTCCCTCGGAAGTAAGCCGATGTTCGATCAGACTTTCTACACCACCCAAACTAGTTGCGTGTTTAAAAATAGAAAGCTGATTAGCAAAACGCATGGCTTCCTTCCTTCCGCCTTTAACCAATACAGAAAGCATGCCACCATAGATTCCTTTCATCTGCTTCTTAGCCACCTCGTGGTTAACATGAGTCTTTAACTCCGGATAATAAACACGTTCAATTTTTGGATGCCCATTAAGGTAATTGGCTATCACACTAGCGTTTTTAGTTTGGGCTGCTATCCGCAAAGGCAAGGTAGCAATGCTTCTGTCTAACAACCAACAATCAAATGGTGACGGAACGACACCACCAATGGTCTGGTACTCCCGAAGGCTTTCTGACGCCTGGTTTTTTTCCTTAACGACTACGCAGCCGCCAATTACATCAGAATGTCCTCCAAAATATTTAGTAGACGAATGAATGACATAATCTGCACCAAGTGTTAGTGGCTTAATGATACATGGCGTTGCCCAGGTATTATCACAGGCTACGGCTATTTTTCTTGATTTCGCAAGCATACAAATCGCTTCAATGTCTGCAATTTTCAGAAGCGGATTAGAGGGGGTTTCTACGAGGATCAATTTTGTATTTAATGCAATCGCATTTTCTACATTGATGGGCTGGGTCATGTCAACCTCCGAATAGGTAATTCCCCAGCGCGCGTACATTCTTTTAATAAGGTGTGCCACTCCATGATAGCAGTCATCTGAAATAATAACATGAGTATTCGGTCCTAACAGTGCCTGGCATACCGCCATCGTAGCCGCCATCCCCGAAGAAAAAGCCATGGCCTCTGCCCCCTCTTCCAACAC
>JAENVX010000464.1 GCA_016650355.1 Bacteroidia bacterium
AGTTTGATTTTCGGAGAGCTTTCAACAGAGATATTTCCAATTTCCTGTTGTGTCTGAATTAATCTCAAAAAATGAAAGACACCATAGAGTACGCCCACATCCTCAGTTGCAGCAATCACAATTACTTTTTTATTATTAATAGAAGTTTTTGTTATGATGAATCCTTCCTTGTCAATTGCGCTTAGCTTGTCTGACAGCTTTAGTGAAGCAATTATTGGTGATGATGTTACCGTTCCTGCAATTATGTTGCCCTCTTTCAAACCGGTAGCTTTTATTGATGGCGTGGAATTTCCAAGCAGTCCTGCTAATCCAATCTGCAATTCTTTTCTTGCTACGTTCAGGGTAGGGGATTCACCTTCGATCATCCAACCTGTTATACTCTTTTTGTAGGCGGACAATTTCGTTTGGTCGGAAACAAGATCATATCTAAGCCAAAGTCTATATCCATCCTCTGCTTTTGCTTTAAAATTTGCAGAGAATAGAACAACAAGAAATAAGGCTATGTTTTTCATCATACTATACAAACTATTTTAAAAAATTTAGATTGTAAGAATAACTAATGATTTCTAATCCGATTCCTTTTTTTACATGAAAGTTTTAAAACGCAAAATCATTTTATGCCAGAACAATCGATTGAATGTAATATTTTCGGATTGGTACGGAATAGGAGGGTCACGTAATAGAAGGTAATTTAAACCTTTAGTCTACTAATTCTACCAAATTAATAGATTATACTTATATTTGCCAAAACAAGTCCAAACCAACATATTGTGCTGCTCGAGGGACACTGAAAATGCTAAAAGGAAAAGTTATAATTGCTGGTGCTGGCCCGGGAGACCCAGAACTAATCACCCTTAAGGCTCTGCGTTACATTCAAGTGGCGGACGTCATTATTGTTGACAGATTGGTGAGTCACGGATTGTTGACAGACAATATAAAAGCCGGAGCCGTCATTCTACATGTTGGCAAGCGAGGTAGAAGTGATGAGTCAACCTCACAACAAGCCATTAATGAATTATTAGTTGAACACGCTTTGCAAAACAAGCTCGTGTTGCGTTTGAAAGGAGGGGACATATCATTCTTTTCAAATATTCTCGATGAATTAAAGACACTTATTGATCACAATATTCCTTATGAAATTATTCCTGGTGTGACAGCTGGCTCTGGAGCAGCCGCTTATGCAGGCATCCCCCTTACCGCCAGGGGGTACTCCACATCAGTTCGATTCCTTACATGCTATGACCCAGAGAGTATAAGCTCGAATCTTTGGAATGAGTTAGCGGCCACAACTGATACGTTGGTATTCTATATGTCAACAGGGGTGATGGCAACAGTTGTTTCAAAATTATTGAGCAATAATATATCATTGGATAAAGAACTGGTGGTAATCGAACAGGCGACTACTCCTAAACAAAGAGTGCACGTTTTCAAACTCACTGAATTTGTTGGAGCTGTAAAGGAATTCGGCTCGCCATCGATGGTAATTATTGGCCGTGTTGTAGGGCTACACGCCAGCTTTAAGTGGAAGGAAAATAGCAAGAGCTCAGGAAGCTATTTTGAACCTATTAAAAACAATTTAATATCTACTAATTGAACTGACAGGAACATGTTAGCGGAAACAAAACTAAAATCTCTTCATCAACTAGTTGAGAACCTGTCAAAGGAAGAACTAATATGGATCAATGGCTATTTGTCAGGGATTGTTAAAACAAGTTCCAGCGATCAACCTTCAAAACCTGCTGTTGGCAAAATAACCATAGCGTTTGGTACAGAAACAGGGAATGCAAAAAAATTAGCTGCTGACTTTTCATTAAAAGCAAAAAAGGCAGGTATAACTGTTAAGCTATCAAGCCTGGATCAATATCGATTAAATGACCTGCAGAAGGAAGAATATTTCCTTGCAGTAATAAGCACCCATGGTGATGGAGAGCCTCCTGCCGCTGCAAAAAAATTCTACCAATACATTCACGAGAACAAACTTCAATTGAACAATCTTCGCTTTAGCGTTTTGGCGCTTGGCGATACTTCTTATCCTTTATTTTGTAAAACTGGGGAAGATGTAGATGCTAAATTGCAAAGTTATGGGGCACAAAGGGTTGCTCCACTTCAAAAGTGTGACACCGACTTTGAAGCAGATGCTAATGCTTGGTTTGAAGGCATACTCAATACCTTAAGTGGTGTGACAGCGGCCAAGGGTATACACACTACGCCAAGCAAATCAATTGGAAAAAAGAATTATACAGGCACAATTCTAACAAAAATTAATCTTAACGGGAAGGATTCATCTAAGGAAACATATCACATTGAAATTAGTGCCGATGATCTTGCTTATCAGCCAGGAGATTCTATTGGTGTAGTCCCTGAGAACCCGAAGGAAATAGTTCTCTCAGTGCTTCAGCTAATGAACTTAGATGGAAGCAAAAAACTTTCCTTCAAAAAAGAGGATGTATCCGTCTTTGATTTATTAAAGAAAAGGTTAAACATTACAGACTTGCCAGAACGGGTAGTGAAAAAGTATGCAGCTATTGTTCAGCAAGAGTTGCCATCTACACGGATAGATTTACTTAATCTTCTAAGGATTTATCCTGTGAAAGATATTGACCAGTTTGATGCAATTATTGGAATTTTAGAGCCAATCACTCCTCGTCTATACTCTATTTCTTCTTCTTTGCTCGCCCACTCGGGTGAAGTACACATTACAGTGGCACGAAATTGCTTTACGCTTAATGAACAGGTTCATCGAGGGCTATGTTCAGATTACCTGACTCAACTGCCTGAAAATTCTTCGTTTGAATTTTATATTCACAAAAATTCGCAGTTCAAACTTCCTGATTCAGAAAAAGATATTATCATGATTGGACCCGGTACCGGGATTGCACCATTTCGTGCTTTTATTGAAGAGCGCGATACAATTGGGGCAAGCGGACGGAACTGGTTGTTTTTTGGCGATCAACATTTTACAAGTGATTTTCTTTATCAAACAGAAATTCAAAATCACGTATATACGGGAGTTCTGACAAAAGTTAATACCGCCTTTTCTCGTGATCAGAAGCTGAAAGTTTATGTGCAGGATAGAATGAGCGAGCAAGGAGAAGAATTATATCAATGGTTAATCTCAGGAGCATATTTATATGTGTGTGGATCAAAGGATCCAATGAGTACGGATGTTGAAAATACGTTGTTGAAAGTCATTCAGGAATTCGGAAATAAGACTATTGAACAAGCACAGGCCTTTCTTGATTTGCTTGTGGAAGAAGGAAGGTATGCGAAGGATGTTTATTAATAAGTAATTGAGCATGTCAGAAAAAATAAGTCTTTCGCCTATTGAAAAAGTCAAGATTGACAGTCATGGCCTAAGAGGTACTATACATCAAAGTCTAAAAGACGAAGTGACTGGCGCGATTCGCGAAGATGATCAGGCCGTGATTAAGTTCCATGGCATGTATCAGCAAGACGATCGGGACGTGCGTGAAGAAAGGGCAGAAAAAAAATTAGATCGTCTGTATTCTTTTATGATTCGCCTTCGGTTGCCTGGCGGTTTTCTTACCTCTCAGCAGTGGATTGCCACACACGAAATTGCCGAAGAGCACGCTACTGGCGTTATTAAAATCACTACACGCCAGACATTACAGCTTCACGGTATCTTCAAGTCAAAAATTAAGCCGACTATCCAGGCTTTCAACAGAAGTAAATTAGACTCGATTGCCACTTGTGGCGATATCAATCGCAATGTTGTATGCGCCTCGCACCCAAAGCAATCACCACTTCATGAAAAAGTGTTTGCTTATGCCGATAAGATCAGTGAAATGCTGATGCCGAAAACAAGGGCGTACTATGAAATTTGGCTTGACGATGAAAAAATTCTTGACAAAAAAGAGGAAGAGGATCCCTTGTACCAGGATGCATACCTTCCCCGCAAGTTCAAGATTGCCATTGCGATACCACCCAACAACGATGTTGATGTGTTTGCCAACGATATTGGTCTCATCGCAATAATAGAGAACAATGAATTGATTGGCTTCAACATTGCCATTGGTGGAGGATTGTCTGCTACGCATGGAAATAGTGATACCTATCCCAGACTGGCAACGGTCATTGGTTTTTGCGCCAGCGAAGAACAGACATTCAAAGCCATTTATGAAACGCTTACTATTCAACGCGATTTTGGTAATCGTAGCGATAGAAAATTAGCACGACTTAAATATACGATAGACAAATACGGCATTAGGTGGTTTAAAGATGAACTTGAAAGAAGAGTCGGGTTTAAATTGGAGACAGCCAGGAATTACGAATTTACTGATCGTAAAGATTATTATGGATGGCAGCAAAATCACAAAGGCTATTGGTACTACAACGTATTTGTGGAGAATGGGAGAATTCTTGATGATGATAAAATTAAATTAAAATCTGCGTTGTTTGAGATTGCAAAGACAGGTAAGGCTAATTTTAGATTTACGTGCAATCAAAATCTAATTTTATCAGACATCTTGGAGAAAGATAAAATTAGTATTCAAAAGATTTTAGAGCGTTATAAGATTACTGCGCATACTGAAAATGCCACCGCTATCCGAAAGAATTCCATGGCGTGTGTTGCGTTGAGTACGTGTCCGTTGGCACTGGCTGAAGGGCAGCGCTACTTGCCCTCGCTAATCTCTAAAATTGAGCCTTTATTAAATAAACATGGGCTGAAAGAGGAGGATATCATCGTTCGTATGACGGGCTGCCCAAATGGGTGCGCACGTCCTTATCTTGCAGAGATTGGTTTTGTTGGGACTTCTCCAGGGCGATATAATTTACATTTGGGCGGTGATCATCAAGGTAAGCGCCTTAATAAACTCTATAGGGAAAGTCTTGATGAACAATCCATTCTCAATGAGTTGGATAAATTATTTTCTGATTTCAAAATGGGACGAAACAAGGCAGAGGGCTTTGGCGATTTTGCTTTACGACATCAGGGAGGCAATTGATGAGGGACAAAGGACATCTTTGAAAAGGGGAGGAGCTAACATCATACTTGTATGCTTCGCATCATACCAAAGATTGGGTTGAAAAAATAGATGAGCAATG
>JAENVX010000465.1 GCA_016650355.1 Bacteroidia bacterium
ATCATAACTTAATGACAACCCCAATCCAGTACCTTGTCCAGTAGGTTTTGTTGTAAAGAAAGGTTGAAAGATCTTTTCTTTGATGGAATCCGGAATGCCGTTGCCGTTGTCTTTTACAGAAATCAGAACATAATTGCCATCTTTTTTTGTACTGACGAAAACAGTAGGCTCATAGCCAGCAACATTTTGTTTTGCTTTTTCATTCACTACGTAAAATGCATTGGTGATTAAATTTAAAATCACCCTACCAATCTCCTGCGGAATGATGTTGATGTTGCCAATGCTTTCATCAAACTCAGTCTTCATTGTAGCATTGAAAGTTTTGTCCTTCGCTCGCAAGCCATGATAAGCCAAGCGTAAATATTCGTCTGCTAATGCATTGATATCAGTTGGTTCTTTTATTCCACTACTGCTACGGCTATGTTGCAGCATTCCTTTTACAATCGCATCAGCACGTTTTCCGTGATGATTTATTTTTTGCTCGTTCTCTTTAATGTCTTTGGTCAGTAATTTAATTTCTTCCAAATTTCCTTTACTAACTTCTTGCTCCAGTTCTTCAATCAATTCTGTATTTACTTCAGAAAAATTATTGACAAAATTCAATGGGTTTTGAATTTCATGAGCGATGCCGGCAGTGAGTTCTCCAAGCGATGCCATTTTCTCGGATTGGATGAGTTGGGATTGGGTGGCTTTAAGGTGCGTGTAGGCCTTTTCAATTTCTTTAGCCTGCTCCAATTCCTTTTTCTGCGTCCTTTCTCTTTCCCGTTGTATGACCCGCTTCCGTTGATAGATATGAACGATATAGACACCACCAATAAAGAGCAGACCATAAACGGCATAGGCCCACCAGCTAAACCACCATGGAGGACTTATCACAAATGAATAACTGAACTCCTCACTCCAGTATCCTTCACTGTTCACAGCTTTCACTTTGAATGTATATGATCCATGTGTCAGATTCATATAAGTTGCTTCAGGATCACCTGTCAGGGCACTCCAGCCTTGATCCAATCCCTCGAGCATATACTGATATTTTACCCGATCGGGTTTATTACTTGTGATGCCAATGAATTTGAAAGTAATGGAGTTGTTATCGTATGCTAACGCTAAGTTTTCAGGCGTATAACTCCACTTTGAAATGGTGGAGAATTTGAAATCTTTGATCGTGGTGCCATTTTGTAAGAACAAAATCGTATCTCTATTTTCTTCTACCTTCAACCAGTTGATATCTTCATTAAATAGTGCAATACCGCTTAATTGAATATGGGGAGGAATGGTATCTGGAATATCTTCTTCCTTATGATAGGCTGTAATCCGATCGGTAGTTCCAGCCCAGATAATCCCATTTTTATCCTGAACGAGCGAATTATACCAGGTTCCAACACCTAAAAATCCGTCAGCGTACAAGTAATTTTTAAAAATTACTGAGCCAGCATTACCATCCTTGTTGGGTCTTGGTGTTGACTCATTGACGCCAGCCTTAGACATCCTGCTCAAGCCGTTGATCGTACCCAACCATAAATTACCCGCTGCATCTTCAAGAATGCTGTTCACATTATTATTAACCAATCCCTGATCAACAGTATATTGGGTAAAAGTTTTTCCATCGAATTTGGTTACACCTCCATTGGAGGTACCTAACCAAATATTTCCCGCTTTGTCTTCCAGCATAGCCTGCACAGTCGCATCTTTCAATCCAGTAGAAGTGTCGAATTGGGTAAATGATTTCCCATCATACTTTGTCAAACCATTTTCCGCGGTGCCAAACCACATGTTATTGTTTTTATCCTGTAGGATGCTGAACACGCGATTACCACTTAACCCTTGTGTTGTCCTATAATTTGTAAATGAATTTCCATCAAATTTGCTCGCACCTTCCTCGGTACCAATCCAAATATTACCTCCCCGATCTACCGTCATACAGTTGATTCCAGCTCCCATTAACCCCTGATCCAAGTAGTAATTTGTAAATGAATTTCCGTCAAATTTATCTATACCATATGCCCGCGAACCAAACCATAGGTTCCCATTTTTATCTTCGCACATTGCCGTTATTGCGTTGGAACATAACCCCTGTGATTTAGTATAGTGAGAAATTGATTGACCATCATATTTATTAACGCCACCTTGCCAGGTTCCTATCCATATATTTCCACTCCGATCGGTCAACATACTTCGTATGCTTTCACTGCTAAGGCCATCAGCAACACGGATACTAGGAAACAACTGGCCATTACTTTTTGCTATTCCTCCGCCATTTGATCCAATCCATAGATTGCCGCTTTGGTCCTCCATATTTGCATATATTCCAGAACCGTTTAATCCATTGATAAGGCCAAGATGGGTGAGATTTATTCCATCATTTTTATATAATCCACCTTTAGAAAAAAAATAATTCTGAACGCTTTGTTGTGTACTTGCACGCCAAAACGGAACTTTCGGTGTTGCATAATTTGCAAAAGAACTACCATCATATAAAGAATAACCAACAGAAAAGTTAAACCATATATTTCCTTCCTCATCTTCATGTATGCCCCATACAACATTTTCCCCTAATCCCTGATCAGTAGTATATTTAGTGACAGTCTTTCCGTCATATTTGAGCACTCCATTAGATGTGCCCATCCAGATATTTCCGTTTTTGCCCTCCATCAAACGGTTAACTTTTACCTGACTCAATTCAGGGATTTTAGGAAAAGTTGTTAAATATTTCCCATCAAATTTGCAGAGGCCCTTGTATGTACCAAACCAATAATTACCATTACTATCCTCCAGAAAAGCACCAACGGCATCACTATTTAATCCCTGAGCTGTGGAATACAGGGTGAATGAACGCCCATCATATTTAGCCATTCCACCGCCCCATGTGCCAACCCAGACATTCCCAACTCTATCGGCATACATGGCTAATATAAGGCTGCCTTTGAGCCCCTGCAATGTGTTATACGCGTTATAAC
>JAENVX010000466.1 GCA_016650355.1 Bacteroidia bacterium
AATTAAAGGTACGCCTTGCAGCTCTGAGTCGCCTTCTATCAGCATATGCACTTGGCCGGTATCGTATAATTCCATTCAAAACCGTGCTAACAGTGACAGCAGGAATTCTATATTTTCTAAATCCATTTGATCTTATACCTGATGCAATATTCGGCTTGGGACTAACAGACGACATCGCTGTGCTCGCCTGGGTATATCGTGCCTCGCAATTAGAGATGAACAAATTTATTCAATGGGAAAAAACCCAGCCTTCTACGGCTGGGCTTAACTTCAACTAGTATAGTTGTCTTATATTCTTAGAGACCTTTTCCGGTAGCTGCCCAATAAATTCCCCCGTATAAGTGATCTTGAAAAATTTGATCTGAAAATGTCAAAGGGATGTGCCCTAGTGCAGTATAGAATGCCCGGCCACCATCATAATTGTGATACCAGGATATTGGATGAAAACTTCCCATTCCTTTGCTTTCTTTTTCACCCCATTTAGCATACGGTGCGTATGTGCTTTCGTCTACTGAAATTAAGAAATGCAAATCATCTGCCTTGCGTTCGCCAAAGTCATACCACTCATCAGTCCATAACAGTTTCTTTGGAAAACGTTCCATTCCCGGGAAATTGCTGTCCTCTATTTTTAAATAGGCTGTTTGTTGTTGTGGATGAATTTTAAACATCATACCTACCATTTTCGTGTACCACACCCAATCGTATTCAGTATCGGATGCACTGTGAATTCCCACATATCCTTTTCCTGCTTTAATGAATTTTTCGAAGGCAGCCTTTTGTTCAGCATTCAATATATTTCCCGTAGTGTTTAGGAAAATAACAACTGCATATTTTTCCAGTGCTTTATCATTAAAAATAGTGGCGTTTTCGTGCCAATCAACCGTAAAATTATTACGACTTGCTAATAGGCGAATGGCAGCAACTCCTTCATGAATAGATTCGTGATGGAAGCCATCGGTTTTGGTAAACAGTAAAACTTTAAACTGTTGCGAAAAAGAAACTGTCGAGGAAACTAAAACGAGCAGCAATAGAACTAAAGCGCTTTTAACAAAAGTGATTTTCATGGGATATCAGGTTTTATTCGTGCTAAATATACACATCCTACATAAAGTTTATTCATTTCAGCCACTATGAAATTGGATTCCTTCGAGAAAATATTTAACTTATAAAGTCAAAAACAAAAACCTCCTTTGAATATGGCCAAGTTATCGCTGCGCGTAAATGGACAAGTTAAGGTAATTGATGTCGATCCAAAGATGCCTTTGCTGTGGTCACTTCGTGATTTTATGGGTCTTACGGGTACAAAATTTGGATGTGGCATTGCACAATGTGGGGCATGCACCGTTCACATGGATGGTAATCCCGTAAGGTCTTGTGTGCTGCCCTCCTCTGTTGCTGTGGGAAAAGAAATTACAACCATAGAAGGACTTTCAAAAAATAATGATCATCCTGTTCAATTAGCCTGGATAGCAGAACAAGTTCCGCAATGTGGGTATTGCCAGTCCGGACAAATTATGAGTGCCGTGGCGTTGCTAAAAAGTAACCCAAATCCCACGGATACAGAGATTGACACCGCTATGAGTTCGGTACTCTGCCGGTGCGGTACGTATCCCAGAATTCGAAAAGCAATCAAGAAAGCTTCAAAAATGTAAGCATGGAAACTATTTCGAGACGAAAATTTATTCAGCTGTCTTCCTTAGCAGGAACATATCTGGTCGTAGGCTTTGGGACTGACGCATCAGGGAGTAAACTGGTAGCCCGTATCACATCAGATATTTCTAAGATTGAGTTGAATCAATTTATTTCCATCGGCACCGATGGAAGTATAATTTTATTAAATCATCGGCCGGAGATGGGGCAAGGAACGTTCCAGTCTATTCCGATGATTCTCGCTGAAGAATTGGAGGTGAGGATGGATCAGATTTCAATACGGCAATCGGAAGCCAATGCCAAACTGTTTGGAAATCAAATGGTAGTTGGCAGCCGAAGCATACAAACAGAATTTGAAAAACTTCGAAAGATGGGAGCTGCAGCACGAGAGATGTTGAAGCAAGCGGCAGCCAACAGATGGAAAATTAATATCGCAGAGTGTACTGCAACAAACGGCACGGTAGTAAACAAATCAGGAACTGTTCTTACCTATGGTGACTTGGTTGCAGAAGCTGGTAAGCTGAGCCCTCCCGAAAATCCACCACTTAAATCGCCAAAGGATTTTAAAGTCCTCGGCAAGTCTTCAGCAAGAATGGACATCCCATTAAAAACCAATGGCGAGGCTATATTTGGTATTGATGTGATGGTACCCGGAATGTTATACGCATCAGTAGAACGGTCACCTCTTTTTTTGGGGAAGGTGAAAAGTTTTAATAAAGATGAAGTCTTAAAAGTACCTGGTGTGAAACATGTTTTGCAAACGGAACGTCAGGTCTATGGTCAAACGCGCGAAGGAGTGGCTGTGCTGGCCGACAATTATTGGAATGCCTTGCAAGGCAGAAAGGTGTTGAAGGTAGATTGGGATAATCAAAAACTTGCTGAAGTTTCGGATGCAACAATTCTGTCTGATTCTTACGAGGCTGCCAAGACCGATGGGGATGAGTTATTTGGAACGGGTGATGTTAAAAAAGTCTTCACTAGTTCAACGAACATCATTGAGGTCACGTACGAAACACCCTACCAGGCACATGTGCCCA
>JAENVX010000467.1 GCA_016650355.1 Bacteroidia bacterium
CCGCACCCACCTGGATGATATTAGTAGGCATGGGCTTGTATTTTGGATACATCCAATTCAATAGCATTTTTTTTGATCGCTTGATTGCCACTTTTAAATATGTAAGCACTGTTGGGTTTTTGATCTACCTGGCAGATTCTTTTGGCTACTTAGGTAGTGTTGGTGTTTTGCTCTTCAAAGAATTTGGAAATACACAATTAAGTTGGCTCGAGTTCTTTATGACGTCCGGATACATTATGTCTATTGCTGGTTCCTTTCTTATTACTGCATCACTTATCTACTTCATTGCCAAGTATAAAAATTGGACAACGGTTGAAGATTAGATTAAAGAAGATTCAATCTATTAAGGATCCAGCATCCAAATTCACTTTTAAATTTAGATGCGTACTGATTTTAATTAACTTGCACCAGGAAAAAATCCTCCATGCAAAAACTCGGTTTATTTCAAGGGCTTCAACAAAAACTATCGCCACAGCAGATTCAATTTATTAAGCTGCTCCAGGTGCCAACAGCCGAACTGGAAAACCGTATAGAAGAAGAGCTTGAATTGAACCCAACACTTGAAGAGGGCGCACCCGATGAATCCTCTCCGGACGACAATACAGCGGAAGAAGAACCTACAGCTGAGGAACCGGCCCAAGAGGAAGATACTGCAACTTCGAAAGACGATGAAATAGATATCAAAGACTATCTACAAGATGACGATTACAGCAGCTATAAGACTCACACCGATGATGATGATGATGAAGATGACCGTGAAATGCCTTTCCCCACTGCCACCTCCCTTCACGAAACACTATTAACGCAACTGGGATTTTTAGGGTTGAATGACCATCTGAACACTATTGGAATACAGTTGATTGGAAGTATTGAGGGAGACGGATATATACGCAGGGATTTGGAGTCCATTGTAAATGACCTTGCATTTTCGCAAAGTATGGAAACTAATCTTCAAGAGGTTGATGAGGTTTTGAAGAAGATCCAAAGTTTTGATCCGGCAGGAATTGCCGCCCGCAACCTTCAGGAGTGTCTATTGCTGCAACTCGAACGAATGGATGATGGGCAGGATGTAGATGTGATCGTAGGCAAACGTATTCTAAAAGAATGCTACGAAGAATTCACAAAAAAACATTATGCTAAAATATTAAAGAAACTTGACCTGGATGACGAAGATTATATAAAGGATGCTATCGAGTTAATCGTGCGGCTTAACCCCAAACCAGGTGGAGAAGTAAGTTCGGGGATGGTTAAGAATCAGTTTGTGATCCCTGATTTCATTTTAACAAACAACAATGGAAAATTAGACCTTGCATTAAACTCGCGAAACGCTCCTGAGCTCAGAATAAGCAGATCATATTCGGAAATGTTTAAAGCGTATGATAAAGGTGATAAAAAAGACAAGAAGCTAAAAGAAGCCGTAACCTTTGTAAAACAAAAACTTGATGCAGCGAAGTGGTTTATCGATGCTATTAAACAACGTCAGCAAACGTTATTGCGCACGATGCGGGCCATCGTTGATTTTCAATTCGACTATTTTTTGGAAGGTGATGAGACCAAACTCAGACCCATGATCTTAAAAAACATTGCAGAGATGATAAATATGGACATCTCTACAGTGAGCCGGGTTGCTAGCAGTAAAACCATTCAAACTGATTTTGGTGTTTTTCCATTGAAGTATTTTTTCTCTGAAGGAATAGCTACTGACTCCGGTGAAGAAGTGAGCAGCAGGGAAGTGAAACAGATCATTCGTGACTTAATTGATCAAGAAGACAAAAGCAAACCGCTGTCCGATGACAAACTCGAGGATCTGCTTAATAAAAAAGGGTACAACATTGCCAGGCGCACAGTTGCGAAATACCGCGAACAATTGAATATTCCTGTTGCCCGACTTAGAAAGGAATTATAACGTGAAGGGGGTATCCAGGTTTATTTCTATTGTCTTCCATCCCTTGCTGATGACCACTTATCTATTCGGGGTGCTATTCTACTTCTTGCCAATAATTTTTCAACCCATCAGGCCTTCTTTTGCTTTCATTGGTCTAATTTTTATGATGACTTTTATACTTCCCGCCATCAACTTTCTTTTCTTTAAGGTTACCGGCACGATAGATAATCTTGCGATGCCCGAACGGAAGCAAAGAATAATACCGTTTCTATTTATTTCAATTCTTTATTGCGCTGTCACCTTCCTATTTCACTGGAAAGTAAATGCCGCTGCTGTAACTAATTTACTAATGACCATTAGTGCCATGGTTGTCATCTCCGCAAGCATTACACTTTTCTATAAAGTAAGCATCCATAGTGCTGCCATTTGGGGAATTGTTGGAATTTTGCTGCCCCTATATAAATCTTCAAGTGGTTTGCTTTTGATTCCTATCACAATACTCATTATCGTGGCGGGCATGGTCATGTCATCGCGTCTAATGCTAAATGCCCATACACCACGGGAAGTCCTAACCGGTAGTCTGTTGGGTTTCGGAATCGGGTTTGGTGGGGTTCTGATTTTGTTTTAGAATGGATATCAAAATCAGGATTTGTAAATTGCCTGAACCAATATAATATACGCAACAAAAAAATCAACAGTATGAATTTTCAATTTCTGAAATATAGCATTAGCGATGGTGTAGCAACTATTGCGTTCAATCGGCCAGATGTTTACAATGCCTTAAATGATGGAATCACCTATGAATTGCAGGACGCTCTAAAAGCGGTAGCGAAAGATGATCTGGTACGCGTGATCGTTTTGACAGGCGAAGGAAAAGCATTCTGTTCAGGCCAAGATTTAAAAGAAGGATCAGCACAAGAAAAACGATCTTTTATGGATTCATTGCACAAACGTTACAATCCAATTGTACGTGCAATGCGAAACTTGCCTAAACCAATTATCTGCAGACTCAATGGAGTGGCTGCAGGCGCAGGCTGTTCTCTGGCACTTGCGTGCGATATAATTGTTGCCACTGAGGAATCTACGCTGATTGAAGTCTTTGTAAACATCGGCTTAGTACCTGATTCTGGTTCTTCCTATTTTTTACCCAGGTTGGTTGGCACGACTAAAGCGTTTGAATTGTGTAGTATGGGTTCTCATATAAAAGCAAAAGAGGCTTTTGATTTAGGACTTGTAAATAAAGTTGTACCATCGAATCAACTGGATCTTGCTATAAAAGAGTATACTGACTATTTCGCCCAAGCGCCTACAAAGGCTATTGGTTTGATAAAAAAGATGCTTAACAAATCAGCTACATCTTCTCTGGATGACATGTTGGACTATGAAGCATACTGTCAAGAAATAGCAGGCAGCAGCCACGACCATAAAGAAGGCGTCACGGCATTTCTCGAAAAAAGAAAACCTACATTTTTGGGTAAGTAGAAATAAGGATACTAAAATCCATTAATAGAAATACCAATGGTATAGTTATTCATTGTAGTTTGATCAGGCCCCTTGCCTTTTTCAAATAGTGGTGTCAAATTGTAGAACCCAAAAATATTAAACGATCCCACGCCTATTCTTGTGTAAACTCCATAGCGGATTTGTGTGAGACCAAAATTTTGTTTGTCCTTTGATATTTTTGTTTCACCATCTTCCTTATACTTTACTTTCATCTTTGAATCAAACAAGTAACCTATTCGCCCTCCAATGGCAACATTAAAACTACGCCCTAAATCCTCAGGTGCGGTGTCAAACCGAAACTCGAGCGGTATCTCGACATAATTTGTAGCCAACATCGATTTTTTGATTCCACTAAAAAAATTAGAGCCAGGTAATAATAAAAACTCCTCCGTTGAGTTTTCTGAAGTATCAGCCAGAACATACTTGTTAGTGAAGAGCCATCTTTCCAAGCTGGCACCTATTCCAGGGTTAAAACTGAAATGCGAACGCCCCATCCTTATTGGATATTGATAGTATAAGTTCACTGTCCTTGAGCCCCAAAAACCTTGATTAAAATTTAAGGGTTTTCTTAATCCCTGATTAAAGCCTAAGTCAATCATGAATGAGCCGGGGATATTCGGTCTTGCGGCCTTCCTAGGTTTTTCCTGAGAATATAGGTTAAATGAGATAACAAAAAGAGTTAACAACACTGCTAGGCTCCGGCTCATGTTCATTTGTTTATTTTAAAAGCTGCAAAAATAGGTGTTTTGTTGGCAGTGGCCAAAAGTCCTTTTGTGCTGTGAATTATTCCTTTAAATTTGCACACTGTTTTTACAAACGTACTGCTGAGATGATTATTTCATCAGGAAAGTTTAAAACTGGAATCGGGCCTGTAGCTTAATTGAATAAAGCATCTGACTACGGATCAGAAGATTCAGGGTTTGAATCCCTGCAGGCTCACAAAACTAAACTAGTAAAAGCGGCTGTGATAGCCGCTTTTGTGTTTGTACTCAGTACAACATTATTTGTTATGAACAGAACCAAGATCAAAGAGCTTCTCTCCACAAATCCAACTGGTCAAACCGTACTTGTGCAAGGTTGGGTGCGCACATTTCGCAACAGTCAATTTATCGCGATCAATGATGGCTCAACGATCCAAAATCTTCAGGCTGTTGCAGCGCTGAATTCTTTGGAAGAGGGTACCTTAAAAAGGATAACTACGGGCGCATGTATTTCGGTGAGAGGCGAACTTATCAAATCCCTTGGGAAAGGACAGGCTGTGGAAGTAAAAGTAAACGAACTCGAAATCCTTGGAGATTGTGATCCGGAAAAATATCCGTTGCAATTGAAGAACAGGCCCAGTTTGGAGTACTTACGTGAGATCGCGCACCTTCGATCGCGTACCAATACATTTGGTGCCGTGATGCGTGTGCGTCATGCCATGTCATTCGCTATTCACAAATTCTTTAACGACAAGGGATTTAATTATATCCATACTCCGATCATAACTGGCTCAGACGCTGAAGGAGCGGGGGCTATGTTTAGAGTAACGACTTTAGATCCTAAAAATCCGCCACTCGATGAACATGGACATATAAGTCACAAAGAGGATTTTTTTGGAAAAGAAACCAATCTTACGGTTTCCGGTCAACTTGAAGGTGAAACATACGCATTGGCCTTGAGTGAAATCTATACATTCGGCCCTACATTCAGGGCGGAAAACTCAAATACCACGAGGCACCTTGCAGAGTTTTGGATGATTGAACCAGAGATGGCATTCTATGACATTCATGACAACATGCAATTGGC
>JAENVX010000468.1 GCA_016650355.1 Bacteroidia bacterium
GAAGTGATGACCGGCTTTCGACTGGCTGCTGGTGGCGCTCAGGAGATGTTCAACATCGATGCTGATTTGGTCACGTTCGGTAAAATTATTGGAGGTGGCTTGCCGGTAGGTGCTTTTGGCGGACGCAAAGAAATCATGCATCACATTGCACCGTTGGGAAATGTTTATCAGGGCGGGACTCTAAGCGGAAATCCTCTCGCCATGATTGCTGGATTCACGTTGTTGAGCGAGTTGAATAGCAATCCATCTATTTATAAAGCGTTGGATAAAAAGAGCAAAACGTTATGTGATGGCATTCATCAAATTTTGGTAAAGAAGGGAATCCCCCACACCGTTAACCAACTGGGCAGCATGATGAGCGTGCATTTTGGTTCACACCCTGTAGTGGATTTTGAAAGTGCTAAGGCCTGCGACATTGCAACATTTACTAAATTCTTCCATCACTTGTTGCAGCGGGGCATTCACCTTCCTCCTTCTGCGTTTGAGAGTTGGTTTATTAGTACTGCGCTTTCAGACGCTGATATTCAAAACACGATTGAAGCGGTAGAATCGTTTCCGGGCGCAGATTAAAAATGGGATGAACCAAAATATTACAGACCTTCTGAGTAAGTATGATACGGCAGTTCCGAGGTACACCAGTTATCCGACAGTGCCTTATTGGGAACCAGAAACAATAAATACTGAAAAATGGAAAAACAGCGTATCAAAAATGTTTATCAAAGAAGAAGGAGAGCTTTGTATCTATATCCATCTTCCTTTTTGTGAAAGCCTTTGCACCTTCTGTGCCTGCAATAAGCGAATTACAAAAAATCACAAAGTTGAAGAGCCTTACATTTCAGCTTTACTTAAGGAATGGGCTATCTATAAGAGTCTGCTTACATCCAAACCAAAAATAAAGGAAATACACCTCGGGGGTGGCACTCCCACTTTTTTTAGCCCCACCAATTTAGCTTTACTAATTCATGAAATAACGAAAGATAGTATCATCTCCGAAAATCATGAATTTAGCATTGAAGTTCATCCAAACTTCACTACCGAACAACATCTAATTACCTTAGGCAACATAGGTTTTAATCGAATAAGTGTTGGTGTGCAGGATTTCGATTTTGAAGTGCAATTTGCTATCAATCGGGTTCAGTCATATGAAAAAACGAAAGAGGTTATTGATTGGGCACGCAAGGCAGGGTTTGAAAGTGTTAACATTGATCTGGTCTATGGCCTTCCAAAGCAAACGGTAAAAAACATTGAATATACCATTAGCCATATGGCTACCCTAAAGCCGGAGCGAATTGCATTCTATTCCTATGCTCATGTGCCCTGGAAGAGTAAGGGGCAGAGACGTTATACGGAAGCTGATTTGCCAACTTCATCGGACAAATGGAAAATGTATCATAGGGGAAAAGAATTGCTGGAGCAACAAAGTTTTGCATCGATAGGTATGGATCACTTTGCTTTACCTACCGACAAACTATGGCAGGCGGCTTCCAAAGGAAAAATGCATCGCAACTTTATGGGTTATACAACCACCAATAGCAAACTTATCATCGGCTTGGGTGCTTCGGCTATTTCCGATTCATGGAATGCTTTTATTCAAAATGAAAAAGAAGTGGAAAAGTATCAGGAAAAAATCGAAGCCGGTGAATTGCCCATTATGACCGGGCACGTACTTAATGATGAGGACCTCTTGCTGAGAAAGTTAATTCTGGATTTAATGTGCATAGGGAAAACCGAGGTAATTAACAGCGGCCTTGATGAAGTGTTTTTGCGCGAGGCATTTCAAAAATTGCAACAATTGGAAGAAGATGATCTGGTTACGGTAAAGTCAAACACAATTTCAGTAACTGTCAAGGGCGCCATATTTATTCGAAATATTTGCGCGTCTCTCGATGCCAGGTTGTGGCGAAGTGGAAGTGGTCAAAAAGTATTTAGTAAAGCAATCTAAGAAATAATTATGTCAGAGAAAGCAGTATTGTTGGCCAACCTTGGCTCACCAGATAGCTATGAAGTAGAAGATGTACGAAGTTATCTTCGGGAATTTTTGATGGACGAACGAGTTATCGATATTCCGAATTTGTTAAGAGCCATTCTGGTAAAAGGAATCATTGTTCCATTTCGGGCGCCCAAAAGTGCGGTCAAATACAAGACCGTCTGGACAGAAAACGGTTCTCCCTTGATTCATATTTCCAGGCAAGTTCAGGCAAAACTGCAGACCGAATTAAATCTGCCAGTGGAACTATGTATGCGATATGCCAATCCTACCCCACAAACAGCTTTTAGTCGACTGACTCAAAACAACCCCGATTTAAAGGAAGTGATAGTAGTGCCACTTTATCCGCACTACGCCATGAGTAGTTATGAA
>JAENVX010000469.1 GCA_016650355.1 Bacteroidia bacterium
CTCTAGATTCAGGTAAATTTTTTAATTTTGTCGTTTGCTAAACCGTGCAGAATGAGAAAGTTAGTGTTTGTGTTGCTGCCTATTCTTTTGGTTGTTTTTATATCAACTGATTCGATAGCGCAGTTTAATAGAAAGTCAATAAAAAAGAATAATAAGCGCCTCTCTAATTTTAAGGGAAGGAAACAAGGATTTTCAAAGGACAAAAAGTACAATTCACTTGGGATTTCTGTAAGTGCCTTGAATTATTATGGTGATATTGCTCCAAGGCCACAGCGCATCAGTACAGATATTTCATTCACTCGTCCAGCAATTGGCTTAAATTTCATTCACAGATTTGGTCCTTTCTATTCGCTCCAAACACAACTCATGTATGGAGTATTAAAAGGTTCGGATTCTCAAACAGCTGATCCAACAGGTGAAACTTCCCAGTATCGGTACAAAAGGAATGCATCATTCCGTAATCAAATAGTTGAGCTATCAGTAGTTGGTGTATTTGACTTATTCAAAAATGAAGCAACATATATAAGCCGCGTTAAGTGGACCCCTTATGTTTACGTTGGATTGGCGGGATTCACGAATAATCCAAAAGCTCAGGCACCTGCAACAGATTTGACAGGGGCGCCATTAGCTGAAGCTGGAAAATGGGTAAAATTAAGACCGTTGGGAACCGAAGGACAACACTCTACGCTAGATCAAACAGATGTTAATTTTGGTATAAAACCTTATAAAGGCTTTCAGATTGCTATACCATTTGGCCTTGGTGGTCGTTTTAGAATCAATGAAGTAATGGATTTGTGGGCCGATATTGGTTTCCGATATACCTTTACCGACTATATTGATGATGTTAGCCAAAATTACGTAGGGCTTGAGAAACTTAATGGTCAATTAGCAAAGGCTATGTCGTATCGAACAAACGAAATTCCCGGTCAACCGCTAAACCCCACAAACACTCCCAGCGGAATAGTTGTAGAGGCTGGCTATGGCCATGAACATCGGGATAATGTAAGGGGCAGTAAAGATGATCGTGACATTTACATGGTAACAAGCTTTCGACTCACTTATATTATTGGAGCAATCCTACATAAAGCTAAATTTAGATAATGACTGGTAAACGGGGCCAGACATTGAGAATCAGCCTCCTGGGAAGCCTGCTTCTCGCATCCCAATTTTGCACAGCTCAGCTCTTGCAACACTCTGAATTTGGTTTTGGAGTTGGGGCGTTTAATTACACCGGAGATCTTGTGCGAACCTATAATATTTTAAATTCGAGACCGGCAGGAACCGTTTTTTATAGATCTAATATTAGTAAGGTAGTTAGTTTCAGAACTGCTTTAACAGGTGGTAAGATGGCTGCCAGTGACAAGAGACCAATTGATAGTTTCGCAAAACAACGCGCAGCAGCGTTTAGTATATATGTACTCGAGGCATCGACTGTTTTTGAATATCATTTCCTGGATTGGAGAGATGATAAGAGACGGTTGAGGTTTACTCCGTATCTTTTTGCTGGCTTTTCTCTTTTTATCATTTCCGGTAACAGCGCAAAAAATGCCTCGTACAGCAATGTGCAACCTGCCATCCCATTTGGGGGGGGCATAAAATATGTTGTAAATCCAAAATGGTATTTGGCCGTGGAACTAGGAATTCGCAAATCATTTTTTGACTACCTCGACAATATTTCTGATGAAGACCTTTCGCTCAAAAATTATCAATACGGAAACAGGTATGACAATGATAATTACTTTTTTACTGGGATAACCTTGACACGAACCATCTACGATATCCCTTGTCCGATTAATCCATATCGATAGTCCAACTAATTCGGCTCGGCCATCATCATTTACAATATAGACTTTAGGTAAAACCCCAAATTTGGTGAGTGGTTAGTTTAAAAAAATAGGCTACTTTTGCACCCTTGTGGCCTCTTTTAAGGAAAATATAGACTTTAATAATTTGCCGAGGCATATAGCCGTTATTATGGACGGTAATGGAAGATGGGCAACCAGGAAAGGTGTAGCCAGGATTTTTGGCCACCGGAATGCGGTTCAGGCAGTTAAAGACATTACGGAAGGATGTGGGGAACTAGGTGTCAAATATTTAACACTCTATGCCTTTAGCACTGAGAATTGGGGTAGGCCAAAGGATGAAGTTGAGGGGCTGATGGAGTTGTTGGTTAATACACTGAAAAAGGAAATTAAGACACTTCACGAGAATCAAGTGAAGTTGATCACCATTGGGGAGATTAGTCATCTTCCTATGGTTTGTCAGCAGAACCTTTTGGAGGCAGTGGAATCAACCAAAAACAACAGTGGCCTCACCTTGTTGTTGGCATTGAGTTACAGTGGCAGATCGGAGATTGTAAAGGCGACAAAGAGGATACTAGAAGACATACATAAAGGCGCAATTAAAGTGGAGGATATTAGTGAAACGCTCTTTGGTAATTATCTTGAAACAGCTGGTTTTCCTGATCCGGAATTATTGATTAGAACCAGCGGTGAAATGAGAGTAAGTAATTTTTTATTGTGGCAGATTGCATATACGGAATTGTACGTGACAAAAACATTATGGCCAGATTTCCGCAAAGAAGATTTATACGAGGCAATTTGTGCCTATCAAAAAAGAGAGAGAAGGTTTGGTAAAGTATTAGAAGGAACGGCATAGATGATGAAGAGAATTTTTCCATTTTTTCTGATATTTTTTCTAGTGGCAACCACAGCATTTGGGCAATTCAGAAAAAGCCGTGATAAGACTGCTCCTCCCGTTACTGATTCTAATCTTAACTACGCTAATCCTGTCGAATATTATATCGGGGGAATTGAGGTTACAGGTCTCAATGTGTTGGACAAAAACGCTATGATCTCTTTAACGGGATTAAAAATTGGGGATAAGATAAAAGTACCGGGCGACCAAATTTCAGGGGCCATTCGAAAGCTTTGGAAACATGGATTGGTTGGAGATGTAGAGATTGCAGTTGAAAAAATTGAGGGGCAAAATGTTTTTCTAACCCTAAAACTTTCGGAACGTCCCAGGCTTACCGAATACTACTTTACGGGAATCTCAAAAGGAAGGCAGTCCAGCTTGAAGGAGGAACTTACGCTCATCAAGGGTAAGATTGTTAATGATGCGATGATTAGGAATACGGAAATTACAGTTAGAAAGACCTTCACAAAAAAAGGATTCCTCAACACCGTAGTGAAAGTCTATCAGGAATTAGACACGCTTAATCGTGGTGGGACTAAGTTGCGAATTGACGTAGATCTTAAAAATAAAGTTCGCATCAATGAAATTCATTTTGAAGGTAATGAAGCGATAGCGGATTCTAAATTAAAGAAGCCCCTTAAGAAAACTCACGAGCATGCCAGGATAAGACTGCATCGCGTTTTATTAGGAATAGCCTTGGATTTTAAACCAAGAAAGCTCATTGAAGTTCTGGATTCAAGCTATGATGTAAGTTGGGGTGAGGTGAAGGAGTTTATCAATAAGAATGTAAAACTGAATTTCTTCAGCGGATCAAAATTCATTAGTTCAGAATTTGATGAAGACAAAATAAAATTAATCGACTACTACAACACAAAGGGATATCGCGATGCCGAAATTATTTCTGATACCATCGTGGCCTTTGATGAAAAGAACATTGATGTAAATTTTAAAATCTCGGAAGGCAACAAATATTATTTCAGAAACATAACGTGGACTGGCAATTTCCTGCATACAAACGCGACCTTAAATAAGATTCTGGACATTAATAAAGGTGATGTCTATAACAATGAAATGATACTCAAAAAAACCTCCTTCAATCCGAAGGGTGCTGACATTAGCGGGCTCTACATGGATGATGGCTATTTATTTTTCCACGTTGACCCAGTAGAAATAGCAGTGGTTGGAGATTCAATTGATGTGGAGATGCGCATTTTTGAAGGTGATCAGGCAACGATAGACGAAGTTATTATCAGCGGGAACGAACGAACTAGCGACCATGTAATTCGAAGAGAACTTAGCACCATGCCTGGTCAGAAATTCAGAAGATCGGATATCATCCGCACGCAACAACAACTCTCTTCAATGGGGTATTTCAATCCACAAAAAATTGAACAAGATATCAGACCTAACCCAGCGGATGGAACAGTAGACATTGAATGGAAGGTGGAGGAACAATCTAACGATCAGATTGAACTATCTGGAGGATGGGGTGGCTATTATGGGTTTGTAGGCACCGTGGGTATTTCCTTCAATAATTTCTCTCTAAAAAACATACCTCATCGCGATAAGTGGAGCCCGCTTCCTGTTGGGGATGGACAAAAACTATCACTCAGAGCTCAGGCTAATGGAAAATCTTTCCAAAGTTATAGCATGTCATTCACAGAGCCTTGGTTGGGAGGAAGGAAACCGAACTCCTTTACGGTAAGTTTAAACAGGTCTATTTCAAGATATCCCGGCCCAAATTTTGAGTTCAATTCTGCTTCACCATCACTCAAACAGAATGGTATAACCATTGGTCTGGGCAGAAGATTGGAATGGCCAGACAACTATTTCTCTTTAACTAATTCTGTATCTTTTCTTCAATACAATTACAACAATTATTTTGGGTCATCTTCTTTGCCTGCAATAGGTACAACCTATGATCTCAACATCAATTCAACGTTGGCGCGCAACAGCATTGATAATCCCATGTACCCTACCACCGGGTCAACCATTTCACTTAGTATGATTCTCACCCCTCCATACTCACAATGGAGAGACCCGAGTTATTATGATGATATCAATCAGGCGTACAAATGGGTTGAGATGCATAAATGGATGTTTGATGCCAAATTCTATCTAAAGCTTTTAGGAAGCTCTAAACCAAACGGACGAAGTTTGGTGTTAGAAAGTAAAGCACATTTTGGATTTATTGGAAGCTATACACCATCACTAGAACCTGGCCCTTTTGGACGATTCTTAATGGGTGGGGACGGGTTAGCTGGTGGATTTAATTCTTTTGTTCTAGGTCAGGAAATTATTGGCTTGAGAGGTTACCCCAACAACCAAATCACACCACCATACTTCCAGAAGCAAGGTTCAGGTGGCAGTCAATCAGGCAACTCCCTTATAGAAGGGGGCATAGTTTATAGTAAACTTGGCTTGGAGTTAAGGTACCCAGTCACTACCGGACAAACAGCTACCATTTATGGTTTGATTTTCACTGAGGCGGGAAACAACTGGAATGACTACAAGAAATTCAACCCCTTTAACTTATATAAGTCTGCTGGATTTGGTGCAAGGATTTTTATGCCCGCCTTCGGCTTGATTGGTTTAAACTGGGCATATGGATTTGATACTTTGCCAGGCACCAATGAAAAGAGCGGTTCTCAATTCCACTTTACAATCGGTCAACAACTTAGATAAAATGCGTTTTTTTGCACTTTCTGTAACGTTTTTTGTTTTAGGCCTGAATTTTGTGTCAGGTCAGAAGTTCGGGTACATTGACACGGATTTTATCCTTGGGAAAATGCCAGATTACGTAAAGGCACAAGACGAAATCGAGCAGCTATCCGTTGGCTGGCAGAAGGAGGTAGAGGAAATGCAGAAGGAAGTGGAGGGGCGATATAGCAGTTACCAGGCTGAGCAGGTTTTGTTAACAGAAGAAATGAAACAAGATTGGTTAGCCGATCTTAAAAAGAAGGAAGATGATTTGAAGGAGTATCAAAAAAAAGTATTTGGATTTGGTGGCCTGTTTTTTTTGAAAAAACAAGAATTGATTAAACCTTTACAGGATAAAGTTTTTGATGCAGTCGAGAAAGTAGCAAAGGCCAATCGATTGGCAATTATTTTTGATAAAGCCGGTGAACTGGTAATGATATATACTGATCCGCGACATGACTATACCGACTTTGTTTTAGAAGAGCTTGGGTTAGGTGACCCAAACGATAAGATTAAATAACAACTAACTAACAACTATAATGAGAACATTTTTTATTTTAATTATTTTAGGATGCTTTTCTGTTGCGTCATACGCACAAGCACCAGCAGTTCAAAAAATTGGCTATGCTGATTGGGATTTTATTTTTTCACAGCTCCCCGAATACAAGCAAATTGATAGTGAACTAAAAATATTTGGAACGCAGTTGGAGAACCAGCTTAAGTCTAAGTATCAGGATTATGAGACC
>JAENVX010000470.1 GCA_016650355.1 Bacteroidia bacterium
GGAACATTGATAGTATGTGAAAAATTAGCGTTACCGTCATTCCATTTTTTGGATAAACCCTGATCGAGTGAATCGAATTCAAATTGCCAGACACCGTTTAGGTTTTGCCACATCGGCCGTTCAAAGTCGGGGCGGGGATGTTCAGGCAAGGGGATAGGTTGGGCATATAAACTACTTACTGCAATGGAACACGCAAGAAAAAGTAATTGAGTATTTTTCATGGGTCTAATTTATGGTATTTAAAGGTCTCACAAGAACTCTATTGCTCCTTACTTTCAAAATTTAACAAATTGAAAGAAGATTAGTAATCTAAACTTTTCATTCTTGTTTTTGGTTAACTATGCAACCTGCTAAATAATAACTATGAGTGCAATAAAATCTATCAAGCCACTTGGTTTCCCCTGGCAAACTCAAGACCCTTTTCTTTTTTGTGTGCATCACGAGGATTTTTATCCAAAAGGAAATGACGTAATGGGTCCGGACGCTTCGCTTGCTGGTCGTAGCATAGGGCAAGATTTTGCACCAAATAAAGATGGCTGGCGAATGTATCATGGCGAACAGGTTCCTGGATTTCCTGCACATCCCCATCGTGGTTTCGAAACGGTAACGGTTGTGACCAATGGAGTTGTTGACCACTCGGACTCATTGGGTGCTGCAGGCCGTTTTGGTTTTGGTGACGTTCAGTGGATGACAGCAGGAAAAGGCGTGCAGCATTGCGAAATGTTTCCGCTTCTGTATAAGGACAAAGAAAACCCCCTTGAGCTTTTTCAAATTTGGCTCAACTTACCGCGGGAAAAAAAGTTTACTGAACCGCACTTTGCCATGCTTTGGAGTGATACCATACCAGAATTTACTTCTAAAGATGAGCATGGAAAGTCCACTTTTGTTCGAGTGATAGCTGGTAAGATAAATAATACAAAAGCACCTAGCCCTGCTCCCAATTCCTGGGCGGCTGATAGCAATCATAAAGTTGCGATCTGGATTATACGGATGGAAGCTGGCGCAAAGTGGATGCTGCCGACAGCGTCTGCAACAGTCAATCGGTCGCTTTATTTTTACAAAGGGGAGTCCATTCAACTAGCGGAAAAGAATTTCACTTCGCACCAGGCTGTAGAACTTCATGCAGATTTTGACGTGGAGTTGAAAAATGGTAATGATGAAAGTTATCTACTTCTGTTACAAGGCAATCCTATCAACGAACCTGTAGTGCAACAGGGACCTTTTGTAATGAATACACAAGCTGAGATTCAACAGGCGATGACCGAGTATCGTCAGACTGAATTTGGAGGCTGGCCCTGGCCAAGTTACGAGCATGTGCACCCCAGAGCGAAAAGTCGCTTTGCTAAATACCCTGACGGAAAAGAGGAGGTGAGGTAATAGGGGAGCTATTGCCTATAGATAATCATGGAAAATGCATTAGCTTTATCATAGAGCTGTATTTCACCTAACCACTCTTTCTATGACATCTGCTGCCAAATCCGTTTACTACTTTGGATTCTACCTTTTGATCGTGGGCATTACACTTACTGTATTCCCGAATGTTTTGCTGGCCATGCTTAACATAGCCGAAACCACTGAGGTGTGGATACGCGTGTTAGGCGGAGTAGTGTTTGGCATTGGCCTCTATTATGTTTTTATGGCACCATCAAATAACACGCTTTTTTTTACACTCACTATTTACGTTCGCAGTTCAATTTTACTTTGGTTTATTGTATTCTTCTTGATGGGTTGGGCACCGGTTGCCCTTCTTCTGTTTGGATTGGCAGATATGGCTGGCGCGGTGTGGACGTATACGGCACTGAAGAAATAAATTATTTTTCTCCGTAAATATTGAGTACCTTACATATAGTGATGGTGATCAAGTTCATGATTCGATTTGTTTGTTTTCTTATACTTCTAATTCCTTCCGTTTGTTTTTCACAATCAGATTTGCTTCTCGCAAAGTCCTTTCGGACCCGCGACCTGAACGATAAACATACTTTGTTTCTGGAAAACGAAAGTAGTCCGCTTCCAGGAATTGACGAAGCGACTTATTCTATTACGATCACAGTCACAAACATCCGAAATCAGGAAGGGGTCATCCGATTTAAGTTTTACGATGACGCCACACCTTTTCCACATGACAAAGGCTTTTTACGAATTGTTGTGCCAAAATCTGAGGTAGTCAACAATACGTATACAGCTACTTATTATGGTTTCACATCAAAAGAAATGGGTATTGCCCTACAGGACGATGAGAATAGTAACAAAATACTAGACATGGGTTGGTTTTTTCCAAAGGAAGGTCATGCATTCTCAGATTATTATCACTCTTCCCTTCGAAGACCGGTCTATTCCGATTTTCGTTTTTTACTTACTGGGGACAAGGAGGTAGTGATGAAGATGAAGTATTATTAAGCCTGCTTGAACAC
>JAENVX010000471.1 GCA_016650355.1 Bacteroidia bacterium
CATGCGCGTGGAATCCGGCATTTCAGAAGGTGCATTTATTTCAATCATCTTGCCGTCTGTAAGCGTGGCTTTGAATTGAACTGACGGAACTGTTGTGATCACCGTCATGTCAAATTCCCGCTCCAACCGCTCCTGAATTATCTCCATGTGAAGCATTCCTAAAAATCCGCAGCGAAAACCAAAGCCAAGCGCTGCCGATGTTTCGGGCTCCCAAACTAGCGAGGCATCGTTGAGTTGTAATTTCTCCATCGAAGCACGCAACTCTTCAAACTCCGATGTATCAACCGGATAAATACCAGCGAACACCATTGGCTTAACATCTTCAAACCCCTTTATTGCCACACCAGGATTGCTAACCAGTGTAATGGTATCACCAACTTTAACTTCCTTGGCTACTTTAATTCCAGAAATTAAATACCCGACATTGCCAGCGCTGATCTCATTCTGAGGAAACTTATCCAGCTTCAACACGCCAATTTCATCAGCTCCATATTGTTTGTCGGCATTTACAAATTTGATAAGATCATTTTTGCGCATGGTGCCGTTGAACACTCGATAGTAAACTTCAATGCCTCTAAAGGAATTGAAAACTGAGTCAAATATCATGGCCTGCAGCGGAGCTTTTGGGTCGCCCTTTGGGGCTGGCACCCGATTAATAACAGCACGTAAAATTTCCTCGATTCCTTTTCCTTCTTTCGCACTGGCCAGGATTACATTCTCACGGTCACAACCAATCAGTTCCACTATGTGATCGGTAACTAATTCTGGTTGAGCCGATGGTAAATCAATTTTATTTAGTATTGGGATAATCTCCAGGTTGTGCTCAACAGCCAAATAAAGATTAGAGATTGTCTGCGCCTGAATCCCCTGTGCTGCATCTACAATCAGTAACGCACCCTCACAGGCTGCAATAGAACGGGATACCTCATATGAAAAGTCAACGTGACCAGGGGTGTCAATTAGGTTCAATATGTAATCCTTGCCTTCGAACTTATAGTTCATCTGTATAGCATGGGACTTGATGGTGATGCCTTTCTCTCGCTCCAGGTCCATATTATCCAACACCTGGGCATGCATTTGCCGGTTGGTCAGGGTGCCTGTAAATTCCAAAAGGCGATCCGCCAGAGTACTCTTACCGTGGTCGATGTGTGCTATTATGCAAAAATTGCGGATGTTCTCCATTCCCATCGGTTCTTTCCTGAGATTTAGGCCGCAAAGGTAAAAAAAGTGGGTGGATTACAGGATAGGACATCAATAAATCAATTATTTAATGGATTGTTGGGTTAGCTTCTATTAGGAACAAAGTGTTTAGGAGTGTCCTCTTAGTTCATAAAAAAAGACTGCCAAACGAATGACAATCTTTTAAACATAATTCGTAAAAGTTTACTCGCTGGAAACTTCGCTCCCTCCTGCTCCGCCAGTATTTCCGTTATATTCTGAAATAATCAGTTGCAGCTTATAATAGCTCAAATCATTGTTTCTGACCTTTTGCAACAATTCAAGATTATCATTAATCAGCTCTTCCATCTTTTCCTTGAAATTGTTGTAAGTGATCTGTGTCTTCACAATCCCTTTATGGATATAATAATGGCTTTCCTGATTGAGATTGTGCTTCTGGTTGTCGGCAACATAAGTGTACTTAAACAAATTGATCTTGCCTTTTGCAATACGAGGAATTAATACCTCAGCTCCATGTGAAGAGTTAGCATGCGCCACATCGAATTTTTCGAGGTATAAATCAGCAGATTCAAAGCGCTCAAATTGTTTTGCGTTTAAGGTCTGACGTGTAGCGTCAAGCGTCTCCATATAAGAAATTAACTGAGCACCATTGGAGAGCGAATTGCTGAACCAAAAGTATCCCTTAAGCTTCAGATCTGCTCCTGAAATAGTACCTTCTACATAGCTTTTCTTGGGCTGAGCAAATACGCAAGTGAGCGTAGTGAGGATCAACACCATGGCCGAAAGAATAATTTTATTTTTCATAATTGTAAATTTTTGTGAACAAATACTTACACCAACATATCTTTGATTTGTCTTGCTGCAAGTTACAATTAGTATAATTTCTAATTTTTGATAATCTATATTACGCATGGATATTATTGAACCATCTACTCAAAAAATATTACTGTTTATAAAAAGTATGGCTTATACTTTAAGGTGTGTCACTAATAAATTATGTTTTATTTAAACCCTTGATAGAAAAACAGGGTGTGCAATTCGAAATAGGTAAATCTCTTTTTTTTACTAATTTTCAAAAGAAATTTTATCAGAAATTCGACATTAGCAAGCTAAAATTAACCAGACTATTAATTTCGGTTAATAGATTTACTTTGTCAGGTATTTTCTTATTAATTCTTCCAGCGCCTTGACCTCGGCTTCGCCCATTGTTGAACTTACATGTAACATCAGATCAAGCATTACTTGTTCATTGTATCCAAGTTTGGCTGCAACGTGAGAGCAGTATTTGATTTCCTTTCGATACATCTTCTCATCAATTTTCATGAGTTGAACTAAATTAAAGATGTATTTAAATTTTTGGTCGTTGGTTAATCCAGCCGGGACAATTTCCTCATGAGAGGATACAAAAAGTGGCAATATCTCCCCTGGTTTGATTTTATTTGCATGGCCAATATTCAGAATATAACTTCTTTCACGTTCAACAATTTCTCCGTCTACACGTGCCAGGTTTATCAATGATTTTATCTGTTGTAGTTGCATGATCGGTCACCTTAATTTCGTAGGAAGATCAAAAATATTGTTAAACATTCCTAATGAAAACTTTGATTATATAGTATTCGTTCATCAAACTTTTCGCCAATTTAGAATTTGAAAATGCATCGATGAATTTCTTAGCCCATCTATATCTCTCTGGAGACAATCCCTCACTTTTGATTGGAAATTTTATAGGGGATTTTGTAAAAGGAAAAAACCTAGTTGAAAAGGTAGGCGCTAAAATTGCAAAGGGTATTGAACTGCATCGCGAAATTGATTTCTTCACGGATCAACATCCTGTTGTAACCGAAAGTAAAAAAAGATTGCGGTCTACTTATCGACACTACTCAGGCGTTATCGTGGATGTTTTTTATGACCATTACCTGGCAAAGAACTGGAACAATTACCATGATGAGCCATTAGCAGTTTATGCCGCCAAAATTTATACTTTGATCCAAAGTAACAATACCGTGTTGCCTGAGCGTGTAAACATGATGATGCCCTACATGATCAATGGAAATTGGCTTGTTAACTATGCGAAACTTGAGGGTATTCATCAGGCCCTTTCTGGAATGGCAAGAAGGACGCCATACGATTCAAAAATGGACGAGTCCATTTCTGCTCTCAGAGAAAATTATCAGGAGTTTAAAACTGAATTTGAAATTTTCTTCCCGGAATTGAAGCAGCATTGCAAGGAATGGGTTGAAAGAAATCTTTAATTAGTTTCAACTCATATTAAACCCAGATTTGTTCTGATCCTATTCAAGGGCTTTAAATTCCCCACCAGTAGGTAAGCTTAACAACTAATGCACGGTTTTTTACAGCAAAATTTTCGGGCAAATAATTATCGGTGTAAACAATGAATAAATCAGAGGCTGGTTTGTATCGCCACTGTATACGGGTGTTGAGGTTAACATTTTTTCTTTGTTCGTTATACTGCGCAAAGGCTGTGAAAAATAATTTGTTTGTCATGGTCACGTCCAATCGAGGTCCGACTAGCCAAAATGTTGTTTTACCCCAGGGCTCGGGCAACCGAATATCATTATAGCTGGAACTTAAGGCAATACTTACGTAGGGTTGAAAACGATAGCCTAAGTCCGTTGTCATATTAAATCGTGTGCCACCGGCATAATATCCGCCATATCTAAATGTAGCTCCATACGTAAACAATTGCTGCGGTTGCGATACATAGTCCATACCAAAAGCATTCCATTTGTGTTCACTGCCAGTTGCCAATGTGTCACCTCCAGCGTTGGTAGGATCGAAGGGCCGAAGCAACTTCACATAATTGTGCGCAACCCATCCCATCAAGGTGCTTTGACTTCGAAACGTAATTTTGTAGGCAGCAAAGCTTTCGTTGTCAGTTTTCTCAAACGATTCGTTATAAAAAACTCCACTGTTAAGAATTGGTCCGTGACTTAGAATCTTTGTTCCGGTTGGAAAAAACAACCGACTGATCTGTGGATTTATTCTAATGAATCCGGTACGCGGAACATAACCTACTTCTGCAGTATAATCTTTACCAACATATTCATGCTGCCACCCTATCGTCCACTTACGACTGTTGTAATTAAGGTTAGCAGCATGCACAAAGTCGTGTTCCTTTTTTTCAGGACTAAATGCTTTAAGCACAATCGCCTTGCCTGTCCAAAGATTATTGGACGAGGCCAAATTATACTCCATCCCTACGTTTCTGTTATATGCGGAATAAACTGGTTTTGTTGAATCTGCGCTGGGTACGTAGTTTAAAGATTCTTTGTTGATAAAAATTGCAGCAATGTTAGAACGTGCGAAAACCCTTCGTTGAACTGTCACCACAGCAAAATTTTGAGATGGCAGCCCTACAGAATCGACCTTTGAAGTTTGCATATCCATTGCCCCGATACGCCAGTTTTTATTTATTCTACCACTGAAGCGTGCTCCATATTGAATAGGCGCATTTAATCCGATCCTCCTGGAGAAAAATGGCCGGATAGTTGGATATCCAAAATTTGCAAACAAGTCTCCATTTTCAA
>JAENVX010000472.1 GCA_016650355.1 Bacteroidia bacterium
TCATATCCTGAATATTTATTTCGGCCATTACAATAAAGGTGAGCATGGAAATCATCATCTCGATGAAAAGAGAACCGAGCAGTACGTACACAAAGTATAGCACAAAGAATCCATATCGTTCCTTCATTAAATACCTGGGGACGAGGTAGTAATTTAAGAAGTACGTTGTGCCAATAGTTACAGGCATCAACAGACCAACGAAGAAAAAAGTCTGAAGATAATTTTCGTTTCTACGTCCGAAGAAAGCTACATAGAAGGCGAGTATCAGCAACCAGAATAAAATGTGGATGACCCAACGCTGTCGCGAGAAAAGGTAATCCAGAAAAATTCCAATCCTATTCATTGATTTACATAATTAGGAAAAATCTTCCGAGTTGAGTCAAATACGAAGTGAAGAAGTAATGAAATAGTCCTTTCGACAGAATTGGGTACCCTTTCGCCATAAAGCATTACTAGTCCGTTGTATCAGAACGAAGCGTCCATTTTGGTCAGAAAAAACAATTTGATTTTGAATTTCTGTATAAGCTTGCAGAAACAAAATCTAAACTTAAACTTTACAATTATGTTAACCAGCACATTTTACAGTTTACACATAGAAGGTGGACCACCTTTTATGTTCCCTTTACTGCTGTTGTTTGTTATTAACATCGGCATCTTCATTTACATTTTAATTAGCCTGATTCAAAAGAAACAGTTCAACCCGAAATGGTTGGAGGCGATTAAACAAATCGGTGGACTAGCCGCAGCTTACGGTACCTTTGGAACACTAATTGGTCTATTCTTTGCGTTTGATGCTCTGGAGGAAATGGAGGAAATGATTCCATTACAGGTTATCATGGGTGGATTAAAAGTTGCGCTTGTTACAGTTCTTTATGGGCTCATCATATTCTGCCTTTCATTGCTGGCTTATATTATTCTCAAATTAGCAAGTCGAAATTCACCTGCCTAATTTTTAATCATGAAGTTACTCTCTCATTGGCCAGAAGCTACTAAACACATAACTGCATTTGTAATTGGCTGGGGATTAATTTCAATCCTACTTGGTTTGTTTTTCGCGTTTGATATGATGGAGGGATCAAAAGAAATTATACCATCATCAGTAATTCCTTTCATTTTCAAAATAGCTACTCCAACTTTTCTGATTGGATTATTCGTTCTAAGTATCCCATTACTTATTTGGGTATTACTGAACAAGAAAAATGCTTTAAGCAAATAGTGACTATTCAAACTTGGTGAAATGATTACAAATTCTGCTGCTTCAGCTCTTTCACTGCATAGTCACAAGCTCTTGCAGTGAGGGCCATATAGGTCAAAGATGGATTAACACAGGCAGAGGAAGTCATCGCAGAACCATCAGTAATAAATACGTTTGGCACCTCATGCATTTGGTTAAATTCATTGAGAACAGAAGTCTTCGGATCATTCCCCATTCGGGCTGTGCCCATTTCATGATTGGCATTTCCAGGAAACGAGATTTTAGCGTAAGGCCTTACATTTTTATATCCGGCCGCCTCCAGCATTTCGGCAGCAGAGTTGGCCATATCCTTGTTCATTGTTTTTTCGTTTTCTTTAAATTCACAATCGGTAGTAAGCGAGGGCCTGCCATATTTATCCTTTAGGTCACGATTTAGCGTTACGCGATTCTCCGCATACGGTAGACATTCACCAAACCCTCCAAGACCCATGTGCCACGGTCCTGGTGTTTGTACTTCTTTCTTAAGTTCTTTACCAATTGCTTCTGTCCGATTCCATCCCTCACGACTTGCGCCACCCTGCAAACCAAATCCACGGATGTAATCATTCCTCTTCTCGGACATATTTCGGAAACGAGGCAGATAAACCCCAGTAGGTCTGCGCCCGGAATAATACTGATCATCAAAACCTTCTACCGTTGCGTTTGCCCCTGCCCCTTTATGATGATCCATTAAATTTCTCCCCACCTGATCGCTGCCATTACCCAGCCCATTAGGAAATCGCGAACTTATTGAGTTTAATAGAATAAAAGAGGTGCCTACCGTTGCCGCATTAAGGAAAATGATTTTAGCGTAATATTCGATCACCTCATTTGTTTCGGTATCAATCAATTCTACCCCAACTGCTTTTTCCTTTTTCTCATCATAAATTACATTGTTCACTAATGAGTTTGGTCTCAGGGTTAGGTTGCCCGTGGCGAAGGCAGCCGGCAGAGTACTTGCGTTGGTACTGAAGTACGCACCGTACGGACATCCACGATGGCAAAGATCTCTATATTGACATTGGCCTCTGCCTTTTACTGGCTGTGTCAAATTTGCCGATCGTCCGATGATTAAATGTCTGTCTGTAAATTTTTCATTCAACTTGGACTTAAAATCTTTTTCAACACAATTCATTTCCATTGGAGGCTGAAATTTCCCGTCCGGTAGATGAGGAATGCCATCGGCATTTCCTGTTACACCTATAAATGACTCTACATAATCATACCAAGGAGACATATCTTTATAACGAACCGGCCAATCCACGCCAACGCCATCTTTTGCATTTGCCTCAAAATCCAAATCCGACAATCGATAGGTTTGTTTTCCCCATGTTATAGAACGGCCTCCTTCGTGATAGCCACGAATCCAATCGAATGGTTTTACTTCTGTGTAGGGATTCTCAGTGTCATTCACAAACCAATGTTTGATGGCCTGAGTCATCCAATTGGTACGCGATTGCA
>JAENVX010000473.1 GCA_016650355.1 Bacteroidia bacterium
GCTGATCCAATTCTTGCCTCCCTTAGCTTTCCAAATGGCATGAGAAAATCCTGATAGAAAGGAGCGGCATATTCGGTTAAAAGTATATTTAACTGAGGATTTACTGAGCGATGTTGAAAAGAATCATCCAATAATATCAGATCCGTTTGTGGATGTTCTTGCAGGATATTTGGAATTGCGAAAGCCCGGTCTTCACAAACCACAACGTTGACCTTTCCTTGAAAGGATCGGAAAAATTGAAGGGGTTCATCTCCAAATGTACGGGCAGTTTCACTTTCCTTTGCAAACCGCAACCCTCTTGTAACCCGACCATAACCACGGCTAAGAATGGCTATCTGGCGATTAGCCATAAATAACCTGACCAAATATTCAATCATGGGGGTTTTGCCAGAGCCTCCCACATTTAAGTTTCCAACCCCGATCACCGGAATTTCAAAACGGAAAGAATGTGAATAACCTATATTATAGAGGTGATTTCGAAATCTAGTAATCCCGTCATACAAAAGGGTAAAAGGAAAAAGCAGGATCCGTAAAAGCACTATAATCATCGGGCGTAAATTCTTTATGTAATTTTGGCTAAAACTAAGGAATCAATAGAAATGACAAAGATAAAAGATGTGACAACCTATCTTGAATCGCTTGCGCCAAGATCATTTCAGGAAAGTTATGATAATAGTGGACTGTTAACCGGAGATTCCAACGCTGACATTCTAGGAGTATTGGTAACCCTGGATTGCACGGAAGCTGTTGTAGACGAAGCTATTGGTCTACAATGTAACCTCATTGTCGCGCATCATCCAATACTATTTAAAGGCTTAAAAAAACTTACAGGCCAGAATTATGTTGAACGCACGATAATCAAGGCGATTAAAAATGACATTGCCATCTACGCCATCCACACCAATCTTGATAATGTTCACCTTGGCGTGAACAAAAAGATCGCTGACAGGATAGGGCTAAAAAACCTAAAGGTGCTTTCACCAAAAAAAAATACACTTTCGAAACTAGTTACTTTCATTCCTAAAAAAAATGCTGAGGTTGTCATTCAATCACTTCATGAAGCAGGTGCAGGGAATATAGGTAAGTACAAGAATTGCAGTTTCAGCATGGCGGGCACCGGAGCGTTCATGCCAATGGAGGGGACATCACCACACATCGGAAAAGCAAACGATTTTCAGAAGGTTGAAGAAGTGCGGGTTGAAGTAATTTTTCCTAACCATCTTGAGTCTAGGATTATGAGTGCCTTGCGTGAAGCACATCCTTATGAGGAGGTGGCACATTACATAACGCACCTGGAAAACGAAAATCAAGAAGTTGGCTCTGGGATGATTGGCGTACTTGAAGATGCGATGGAACCAATGGCTTTTTTATCTCTTTTAAAAAAAGCCATGAAAACTGATTGTGTGCGCCATACCGTGCCAAGTTCAAAAACAGTGAAGAAAATAGCGGTCTGCGGTGGTTCCGGAAGTTTTCTGCTTCCCAATGCAATTGGTGCAAAAGCCGATGTTTACGTGTCTGCAGATTTTAAATATCATGAATTCTTCGATTCAGATGGAAAAATAATGATTGCAGACATAGGGCATTATGAAAGTGAGCAGTTTACGAAAGAGCTTCTGGAGGAGGTTATTCGGGAAAAATTCAATACTTTTGCGATCATTTTTTCAAAAACAGTCACAAACCCAATCAGTTATATCTAAGGAATGGAAAATCACACGGTTGCACAAAAACTAGAGGCTCTTGTAAAATTACAATCTATCGATAGCAAACTTGACGAATTGAAGAAACTCAGGGGCGACCTGCCGAATGAGGTTCAGGACCTGGAGGACGAAATGGAGGGATATAAGACCCGTTTAAGCCGTTTTGAGGAGGATCAAAAAGAGCTTGAGGACCTTGTGAAGAAGAATAAGGAAGGAATCAAAGAAGCTGAGAAGCTGGTTAAAAAGTACAATGAGCAGCAAAAGAACGTAAAAAATAACCGTGAGTTCGATGCCATAACCAAGGAGATTGAACTGCAAGAATTAGAAGTCCAAATTTGTGAAAAGAGGATAAAGGAGTCAAAAGAGAAGTCCGAATCGAAAAAGGTTGAAATCGCTGGTATTGAAAAGCTAATCAAGGAGAGAATGGAAGACCTTGACAATAAAAAGAATGAGCTCAGCGATATTTTAGTGGAGAGTCAGGAGGAGGAGAAAAAATTAGCAACCGAGCGTGAAAAGGCCTCCAAAAAAATTGAAGATAAGCTTCTGAAATATTATGATCGACTACGGGGTAGTCTGTCTAACGGATTAGCCGTTGTGCGGGTTGTAAGAGGAGCTGCCGAAGGATGTAACATCATCATCCCGCCACAAAAAATTGCAGAAATCCGTGAGAAAAAGAAAATCGTTATTGACGAACATTCTGGAAGGATCCTGGCAGATGTGGATATGCAGTCGATGGAGGAAGAAGTAAAGCCTAAGAAGGCAGCCCCTGTTAAAAGAAAGAAAGTTGGCTAACCGCCTAATATACCGCTTACAAAAAGCAGGCCTCATTGCCTGCTTTTTTTTGTATTCGTTTTCATCCTTTGGCATAGATAAGCTCTGGGTCTTCGATGCAGATCTACAAAAGGCTTATCAACACGTTTTAAATTTACAAACAGATCAAGCTTTTTCAGAGCTGACTAAGATCAATTCAAAAAGAAATGAGTTGCATAAGCTATACGTACTTAGCTTATGCGAAACAGTGGACGTGCTGATCACGGAGGATGCTAAAAAGTTTGAAAAAATAGACATCAAGTTTAAAGAGCGTCTACAATATCTTCAAACCCTCACGCCCAGCGCGGAAACGCTTTTTTTGGAAGCTGAACTTAATCTTCAGAGGGGATTCAATTTGATTAATCTCAATCAAGAACTTAACGCAGTGTTTGCCATTAGAGCAGCTTACACGTCTGCACAAGAGTGTTTAAAAAAATATCCCGACTTTGTTCCGATAAAAAAAACAAATGGAGTGATCCAAGTTATGGTAGGATCTATACCGGATAAATTTCATTGGTTCATGAGTCTTTTAGGTATGAAAGGTTCTGTCAGCGTTGGTCAAAAACAATTGGAAGAATTAAAAGCATCAAAATCTTCGCTTAGTCTTGAGGCTACAGTTCTATACTATACTATCAAAGGCCTAATCAATCAACAATTTGAAGAGGCATCAATGGGCATAGTAGAGTGTTTAAAAAGTGATCCGGGCAACCGACTTTTACTTTTTTTGGGCGTTAACATGATGATGAAGAATTCACAAAGTGAAGAAGCCTTGGCCTTAATCCACTCTCTTGACAAACATTCTCAAGGTTTACCAGTATACTATATCGATTATCTACGGGGGGAGATCCTTTTACAAAAGGGAGATTATTCGCACGCTATTCCAGCCTATCAGAAATTTATCAGGAATTATAACAGCCAAAGCTTTAAGAAGGACTCCTATTACAAAATATCGCTCTGCTACTTCCTCTCAAACCAGCGTGAGTTAGCTCGAAGCAATTTTGAATTGGCCAAAAAAACAGGGAAAGAAATAGCCGAGCCTGATAAAGCGGCTGCGGCTCAACTGCGAGAGGATAGATTTCCTAATCCTAAAATATTAAAAGTAAGATTCTATACCGATGGCGGCTATTATAAGGATGCTAAAGAAATCCTTTCCAGTATTGTACCTACCGATTTGATTACTTCAAAAGATAACATTGAATTCTATTATCGAAAGGCAAGACTGTCACACAAGACAGGAGAGCTACCTGCTGCCAAACTTTTCTACAATCAAACCATTGACATGACCGGTCAAAGCTCTTGGTACTTTGCACCGAACTCGGCTCTGCAACTTGGTTATATAGCTCAATCTCAAAAAGATTATCCAGCAGCCAAAAAATATTATGAAATGGCACTCGCTTATCGGCACCATGAATACAAGAACAGTATCGATGGTAAGGCAAAGTCAGCATTGGAGACGCTCAAGAATTAAGTAACAGGCGTTTGAATCTCCTTATTAAGGCTTGCTAAATGTGAAACATCATTATGCTTTACCATTGAAAATGCAGCCCTCGAATATTCCAGTTGATACAAGCATAAATTAAAATGCTCGAACGTATCCATATTCTTCAGCGGCAGATTGAATAGCTGACATAGTAATATTCGCATTGCTCTGCCGTGCATACAGATCAAAATATTTTTTGCTGCGCTGCTACAAATAGATTCGATAACTGGCTTTTGCCGCATCGCCACATCCTCCGGACTTTCTCCACCTTCTATCCGTAGACTTGTATCTCCTTGTTGCCATTGTTTTAGCATCCAGTGATAATACGCGTCTTCGTCAGGGGTAATAATCTGGCCCTCTTTTTTTCCCCAACTGATTTCATTTAGGCCTATATACTTCTCATGTGGCAATCCAAGGCCTATAAAATCCTTCACAGACTCAACACTTCTTTTCAGGTTTGAAGTATAAATCAGATCAATGGGCACTGTACCATATATCTTGAAAAAGGCGAGCGCTTGAGCTCGGCCTGTGTCGTTAAGGGATGAGTCTACCCCACTGCCCTGTACAATACCGCGCAGGTTAAAGTCCGTTTGTCCATGTCGGATCAGGTATATTTTTTTGCTGGTCAATTTCTCCTAATTTGGCGGCAAAAGTAACAAAAACAACGTTGATATAACCACTCAAGCGATCCGCGATGTCATTTATTGAAAAAGGAATAACTCTTGATCAGCTCAACAAGTTGTCGACTAATACATTAGCAGATAGCTTGGGGATTGAATTTATCGAGATCGGAGATGATTTTATCTCCGCTCGAATGCCAGTCGATCATCGAACACATCAGCCACTTGGCATGTTACATGGTGGTGCGTCAGTGGCACTTGCCGAAACACTTGGTAGTGTAGGTGCTTATTGTTACCTGGACAATAAAATACAATATTGTGTTGGACTTGAAATTAATGCTAATCATATCAAGAGTATTAAAGATGGGTTTGTAGTGGGAACTACGCGACCCATACACCTTGGAAAGAAAACCCAGGTGTGGGAAATAAGAATAACCAATGAACAACAAGAACTAATCTGTATAAGCCGTATAACTATGGCTGTGATCGATAGGCGCTAAAGCCACAACCATGCAAGCATCAAATTCTGCATCAGTACAGCCCATAACAGAACGGAATCTTCTTCCACATCTCCTTAACAAATACCTAATCCAGGGTAGTGCCATTAGTTTGTGGAGGCTACCTGACTCTAATGAAAAGCATTTGTTGGTGAGTACTGATGGAGTAAAAATTTTAGAAGATGTTATTCTTGAGGACTCCGAATCTGGTTTCATATTTTGTCCGTTTGATAAAGCGAGACCAAAACTATTTTTAAAAGGTGATCTGATTTTCTCTTTCAACAATGGTGAGCTATCAGAGCATAGCAAATCAATTGTTGATCCTTCTGAAATAGCCAATGAACAATCTAATGCACAAAAAAAACCAACTTACTTCTTGTGCAAAGACAATTTAATTCCATCCACCGAAAAAAACGATTACACAACTCTTGTAGAGAAGTGCCTCAAAGGGATTGCTGAGGATCTGTTTGAAAAAATAGTTCCCTCAAGAAGCCTTTCGTTTGCGTTACCAGCAGGTTTCGATCCACTCACTACTTTTCATAATCTTTGTGAGACCTATCCCAACGCTTTCGTGTCTTTGGTTTCAACTTCGGAAACTGGAACCTGGCTTGGTGCAACTCCGGAACTGATGGTAAGCGTCAATTCAAATCTGAAATTTAAAACAGTTGCGTTGGCAGGTACTAAAGTTTTTCAGCAAGGAACTGATCTTAAGTCTGTAGCCTGGACACAAAAGGACATAGAAGAACAAGCTATGGTGTCTAGATACATCATAAATTGTTTTAAAAAAATACGACTTCGTGAGTATGTGGAGCATGGCCCCAGAACTGCTGTTGCAGGAAACCTTATTCATTTAAAAACAGATTACGAAGTTGACATGCTTGCCACAAATTTCCCACAGCTAGGATCCGTTATGCTTAGTCTACTACACCCTACTTCTGCCGTTTGTGGCATGCCATTGGAAAATACGTTACAGTTTTTAACTCAGAACGAAGGCTATGATCGCGAATTTTATAGTGGTTACCTTGGGCCGGTGAATTTCAAAAACGAAAGCAATATTTTTGTCAACCTCAGATGCATGCAGGTGCAAAAGACTATTGGTTGGTGCTATGCTGGTGCTGGCATAACGGTCGACTCAGAGCCGGAACAAGAGTGGATGGAAACTGAAATGAAAATGAATACACTATTGAGTGTGATTAACCCCTAGCAATTGATGAAGCGCTGGCAATCCATTTATGACATCGCTCAACTTTGTGAACTTAAAGGAATACGACAGGCTATACTTTGTCCTGGTTCCCGATCTGCCCCACTCACCCTGGCGTTTGCTCAACACCCTAAGATTACATCAAGGACGATGAGTGATGAGCGAAGTGCTGCATTCGTTGCACTTGGTATATCGCAACAATCAGGCATGCCCACAGTATTGGTCTGTACTTCGGGTAGTGCTGCGTATAATTTCGCACCGGCTGTTGCTGAAGCCTTTTTTCAACAAATTCCGTTAATCATTTTTACTGCCGATCGCCCAACAGAATGGACGGACCAACTGGACGGGCAAACGATTAGGCAAAAAAATATCTATGGCGCCCATGTAAAAAAATCCTTTGATCTGCCACAAGAGTATGAGCAAGCCGATAATCAATGGCACATCAACAGGATTGTAAATGAAGCTATTAACCTGGCCCAAGAATTCCCGAAAGGACCGGTACACATCAACAGCCCTTTCAGGGAACCATTGTACCCGGCAAAGGGTGAAGTAGCAAGTTTTAGTAAAGAAATCAGAGTTATAGAATCCGCCCCAATAGTCCGATCCATTTCGATTGATTCACTCAATACGCTTCAATATAAATTATCCAACTATGCAAAAGTGTTGATTGTAGCTGGCCAACAGGACCATGATGAAAAATTATTAAAATCAATCGATAAATTTTGTAAAAATCAAAATTCGCCATTAGTGGGTGATGTCCTTTCAAACCTACATTCCATTAACTATGCGGTCAGGCATGCCGATGTTTTCCTTGGACAAGCGACTGAATCAATAAAGAAGTCACTTCAGCCAGAACTGCTCATAACGTTTGGTAAATCAGTCATCTCCAAACAGGTAAAACAATTCCTACGGCAATACAAACCCAAAGAACACTGGCACATTCAACCAGGAGGTTATTCAGCAGACACCTTTCAAAATCTCACACATATCGTTCCGGTAGAACCACAGTTTTTCTTTTCTGAATTGAGTTCTTCCAAGCATCCTTCAAAATTCGAAAATCAAAAGCAGGAAAATTATTTTAAACTCTGGGAAGTGGAGGAGTATCGAATTGCTAAGCCAATGGATTCATTTTTTTCGTCCGCTACATTAGGGGAGTTGCATCTTGTTCATGAGGTTATTCAATCACTTCCCGTCCGTTGCAATCTTCATTTAGCCAATAGTATGTCCGTTCGGTATGCCAATATAGTAGGCGTTGAAGCCGCAAAGAAAGGTATCCATGTATACGCTAATCGGGGCACGAGTGGTATAGACGGTTGCACAAGCACAACTGTAGGCCATGCATTGATTAGCGATTTGCCAAATGTATTGATCACAGGCGATGTAGCCTTCTTCTATGATCGCAACGCATTCTGGCATAACTATTCAATACCAAATTTGCGTGTAGTCGTATTGAATAATCACGGAGGAATTATTTTTAATATGATTGATGGGCCAGAAAATTCATCAGCGTCTGGGGAATACTTTGTTACAGATCAGCGTCTCACAGCCAAAACGCTGTGTGCCGAATTTAACTTTGATTATTTAAAAATTGATAATTTAAGAAAGGTAAAAAATACCATCAAAGATTTTTTTGACTTTGAAGGCCGCACAAAGATTTTAGAAATTGAGACAGGACAAGATTTAAATAAGAAATTATTTACAAATTTCATAACCACCATCAAGAAAGTATATGAAGCTTAATTACGATTGGAAGCCAGTTAAAGAATACAAGGAAATACTTTTTCACAAGTACGATGGTATTGCCCGCATCAGCATCAACAGACCCAATGTACAC
>JAENVX010000474.1 GCA_016650355.1 Bacteroidia bacterium
CAATTACATGAGCCGATGGATTGTCCTTTAATGCCGCTATTGCTCCTTCACGCGTATCGAGTCTCAGATTAGCCTTGCGCTGATTAGCATCCGGACCGTGACATTTAAAACACCGATCGGATAAGATGGGCCGAATGTGCAAATTAAAATCAACGGAATCGCTGGAACCCGCGAGTCTACTTGACTTTTGGCAGGAAGATGAAAGCATCGCCAAGCATATCAGAATGAATACACTGAGGACAATTGACACTTGGTTTCTGCAATATAACATAGTTATAAAGTTGCAGAATTCGTTCAACTTTTAAAACATTTTTTACACGAGGTTGTTAATAGGTTTAGATGAAATTATACCACCTCAAGCGAATACAATTTCTACCTATAGCAATCGAACATGCCTGGGAGTTTTTCTCTTCTCCGAATAACCTTTCGAAGATTACCCCAGAACGCATGAACTTCAAGATTCTTTATGTTTCTGGCGGTGGTACGGCATATGCAGGCCAAATCATTAAATACAAGGTAAACGTATTGCGAGGAATTAGAGTAAATTGGATTACTGAAATCACACACGTAAATAAACCTTTTCATTTTATTGACAACCAACGCTTCGGCCCATATTCATTTTGGCACCATCAACACATGTTTAAGGAAGTACCGGGCGGTGTTGAATTGATAGATGAAGTAAACTACGCACTACCGCTCGGGGTATTGGGAAGGCTGGCCCACTGGATTTTTGTGAGAGGTGAAGTAAATAGTATTTTTGATCACCGCTATAATGTACTAGAAAAACATTTTAGTATAAAATGAATTTAGCAGTTGTTTTAGTTATGGATTGGATGTTGATATTTATCTGCTCAATTATTACCATTGGCACTTTTTTGTTTTGGGAGTTTATTGCATGGTTTACTCATAAATACATAATGCACGGTTTATTTTGGGTGTGGCATAAATCCCATCATACTGTTCATGACCATCGTCTGGAAAAAAACGATTGGTTTGGCGTGGTCTTTAGTATTCCTTCCATAGGAATATTTTATTATTTCACTCTGGTTCATTACAATCCTTACATGGTAGCAGTGGGTCTTGGAATTTTCTGTTATGGTCTGTTTTATCTCATTTTCCATGACATTATTGTACACCAGCGTATGAGGTGGAGACCTGAGAACCGTAGCAAATATTTGCAACGAATGATTCACGCTCATTATATTCACCACAGCAAGCACACAAAAGAAGACTGCGAAGCTTTTGGATTTCTATATGCGCCCAAGAAATATGAGCCAAAGAAATTTTCATTCAAGAAGCAAAGGCAAGAGACACAATAGAATTTAGAGGTAAAATTAGATTAAGAATATCTTGGAACAGAAATACTTGTATCTCACCTTGGACCTTCTCTCCTTTCTATTCCCTTTCTCATTTAGTTTTTATCCCAAATCAAATTTCTCCAAAAAGTGGAAGTACTTGTGGCCAGCTATTTTAATTCCCGGTATATTATTCATCCTATGGGATATCCAATTTACCAAAATGGGTGTCTGGGGTTTCAATCCCAGATATTTGACTGGTATTAATTTCTTTAACCTGCCAATAGAAGAAGTATTGTTTTTTATATGTGTTCCTTATGCGTGTGTGTTTACGTATGAAGCAACTGGTTTTCTCATCAAAAAAGAAATACCAGAAATAGTTGTTAAGTATTTCACCTATATACTAGTTTTCTATTTACTAACGAGCGGCCTTCTTAATCTCTCTAAGTGGTACACGGCAACCACATTTATAACATTCTCACTTTATATAATCCTACTAAACGTTCTTGCCAAGCCAACTTACCTTGGCAAATTCTACCTTGCCTTTCTTTTTATTCTCATCCCTTTTTTTATTGTAAATGGCATTCTCACGGGTAGTGGGATCGAACAAGAAGTGGTATGGTACAATAATGAAGAAAATCTGGGTATCCGCATGGGCACCATTCCATTTGAAGATACCTTTTATGGAATGCTCTTGATATTGATGAACATTTCAATTTTTGAAGTACTCCAAAAACGAAATAAAATAGATAACAACTTACCAACCCACCCTTGATGCAGCGGTATAAACTATTTTAATGATTTTAGATCAGCCGTCTTCTTCAGGTTTTCAAAGCTTATCTTTATCTCTTCCAATTTGTTATTTGTCACTTCATAAACTTCCTGCTGTTGATCAGTGGGTGGCGCATCGGCACTTGAAATTTGTCCCTCTTTGGCCATCGCCAACAGCCTCTCTAATATTTGTGGAGGGTTTCTGAAAATATCAAAGCGTGCACCTGTCTGATGAATATCATGAAGACCAGCCTCTAATTGGTATATTTTATCTTCAAGTAGAATGGCTTTCTTGTCTCCTCGTCTTGTAAGTAATTTAGCCCGCATAGTTTCCATATCACCTATTAATTGCAAGGTTGTGCTCGTAGAACTGTAAAGCTTCATCCCAAAATCATGTTGTCTTAGAATGTCCGCCTCTGTCCCCTTCGTGTTGGGATCCTTGTCTAGCGAAAGCAATTGTCTATATTCTTTTCCATTCGCTTTTAAGACAATTGTATAGATACCCGGTGGAGTCATGGGTGGAGTCATGCCCGGCCCGATATCCAAATCATAAATGAACATTGTTCGTTCTCCCTTTTCATCCAACTTCACCCAATCTTTTCCCTTTGGCAATGTTTTGAGTTTTGGAAATTCATATTCTTTGATGACGCAAGTTCCAATACACACGGTTGATACCTGGTTCGTTGTTTCCCTTGATTTTTTTAACCAACTCATTGCTACTATTATAAACAAAAACCTCAACACTATCCTTTGATTTTTCGCGTAAGTAATAATTAATGTCCGCTCCGCGCGGGGGATTTTGCCCAGACACAAAGCTGTCATCAGTCTTCATTCCATTTATCTCTTGGAAGCGATACGTCTTCCTCATTGAAAACAAATGTGCGTCAGTATTTTGAACTTGGTCATTGAATTCTCTGATCGGTGTAATGTTATCGAGGATGTAGATACCGCGGCCATAGGTTGCAACAACTAAATCATTAAAGTTTCTTTGAATTTGTATTCCAAATATTGGTGATGGTGGCAAGCTATTTCTCAATTGAATCCAGTTCTTGCCATCATCAGGAGAAAAGTAAAGAGACTTTTCAGTACCCATCCAAAGAAGGCCTTCTTTGGCCGGATCTTCTTTTATCTGATTTATTATATTAGAATTATTGGTTGGCAGGTTAACATCCAATCGTTTCCATGTTTTCCCAAAGTCTGCTGTTTTGTAAACATAAGAACCAAAATCCCCAACGTAATGAGCATCCACTGCGAGGTAGCAAGTGCCTTCGTGGAAATTTGACGGATCGATGTGACGGATAGTTCCCCACTTCGGTAAGCCAGGAATATTGGCTGAAACATTTGTCCAGGATTTTCCTCCATCTTGTGTTACATTCACTTGCCCATCATTGCTACCTGTCCACAACAATCCAGCACGTAAGGGTGATTCTGCCATAGAATAGAGCGTACAACCATCCCAAGTCATCAGGTTATCGCTGGCCATGCCGCCTGAATTCTGTTGATGCTTCTTTTCATTCGTAGTCATGTCCGGACTGATTACCTGCCATCCTTGTCCGCCATTATTCGTCTCGTGCACATATTGGCTACCCACCCAAACTCTTCCTCTGGTGTGTTTAGATACAACGATCGGAAAACTCCAATGCCATCGATACTTGGCATCGGCAGGGGCAGCGCCTATTTGGGTTTGAGGCCATACCCGCACATCCCGTGACTGCATAGTAGTAAGGTCGAAAATGTCCAGTCCACCATCATAGCATCCAGACCAAACAATATTATTATCAAATGGATCTGGTATCGCATATCCGCTTTCACATCCACCAACACCATGCCATGCACCTAACGGAATTGACCGACCTGCATGGTACCTACTTGGTCCACGATATGACCATGCATCTTGTCGATTGCTATAAACCCAATACGGAACACGATCATCTACTGCGACATTATACATCTGGGCGATTGGCAAGTTGATGTTTCGCCAACTCTTGCCGTTATTAAAAGTCATATTGAGGCAACCATCGTGTGCGCTCATGATTCGATCACCATCTTTCGGGTCAAACCACATATCATGATTGTCGCCACCGGCAGACCAAGGACCAAAGTTCTTGTCAAATGATTTGCCACCATCAATGGATTTCATCACGCCAACACAAATTGTATAAACCGTATTTTCGTCAGCGGTAGAAACCCGTAATCTTGTGTAATATCCAGCGCGTTGCCCCATGGAGTGATTCTTTTGCATCAACTTCCAGCTATCTCCACCATTTTCAGATCGATAAAGTCTAGGTTCCTTATCCTCTATAAGTGCATAAACAATATTTGGATTAGTATAGGAAACATCCACTGAAGTTTTTCCAACGGGATGATCAGGTCCACTTTCCAATCCATTGCGTAACGGTTCCCATGTTTTACCAGCATCTTTACTCCTATAAATACCACTAGACGCTCCTCCGCTCTTTAAGTTCCATGTCTTAATTTCTGTTTCCCACATAGCTGCAAATAGTATATCCGGATTCTTGGAGTCCATCGAAAAATCTGAGCAGCCTGTATTTTCATTTAAGAAAAGTACACGTTCCCAACTCTTCCCACCATCGGTTGTCTTATAAACGCCTCTTTCTTGTTGAGGGCCATGTGCGTGCCCCAGCGATGCAACATAAACTGTATTTGTGTCTGTGGGATGTATAATAATCCGACTTATTCGAAATGTCTTTCCCAGCCCCATGTTCGTCCAGGTTTTTCCTGCGTTGGAAGATTTATAAACACCATTACCAACCGCGTGGGCTGGACGAATCAAAAAAGTCTCTCCGGTGCCTGCCCAAACCTGCTTTGGGTTGGATGGTGCAATAGCAAGAGCACCAATAGCAGAATCATCAGTATCATCAAAGATTGGTTTCCACGTTACACCTGCATCATCTGTTTTCCAGATGCCACCAGAGGCCGCACCAGTGTAAGAAACATTCGGATTACCAGGCTCACCTACAACAGAAATCATTCGGTTTCCGTCTGGCCCTATAAAACGAAAGTTTAATTGAGAAAATAGTTTGGGATCAAACGATTGAGCAAACAGTATTGATCCGCAATAAACCAATGCCAGTGTGATGAGGGATTTTATCATAGTTTAGGTTTAGAATTAGTAAATTACTAATCCTGAAACATAAACTCCAGTACGTTTCTAACAAATACTGCTAAGATTTTGATTAGCGGTAATTGCGATACCTCATAAGAATGCTCCAGGCGAATATCTAGCTATTTAGGAAATGCATCACTCATATCTTAATGAGTCAACCGGATTTGATCGCGCAGCTTTGATAAAATGGAAACTTACCGTCAACCAGGCAATAGAAGCTGCAATTACACCAGCTATTAGAAATACTCCAATACCTAACTCAATGCGATAAGCAAATGAACTCAACCAATTATCCATGGCATACCACGCAAAACCAACGGCCATTATAAATGAAATACCTACCAGCATCATAAACTCTTTTGATAGTAATGTGCTTACGGAAGAAACAGTTGCACCCATCACCTTACGAATTCCAATTTCTTTTGTTCTTTGCTCCGCAGTGAATGAAGCCAGACCCAGCAAGCCAAGGCAGGCAACAAAAATGGCAATGCCTGTCATCACCGTAAAAAGCTGCCCTAGTTTTTGCTCTTCTCTAAACAGCTCATCAAAATTTTGATCAAGGAAAGCATACTCAAATGGTTCGGTTGCTGCAACCTTCTTCCAATGGTCTTCTACTTTTGCGACAGCCTCTTTTGCAGAGCCTTCATAACGAATCAACATATTATTTGACTTCGGTGATAATTGAATTACCAGTGGTCTCACTTTAGATTTGAATGATTCAAAATTAAAATCTTTCACAACGCCAACTACTTGCATTTCGAATGGCTTCTCCGCATTATAGTTTACAAGCTTTTGGTTGAGCGGATCGGTCCATCCTAACTCTTTCACGGCAGCCTCGTTGATCACACACGCGGTCGAATCTGAGGGAAAATCTTTGGAAAAATATCTACCATCACTCAATTCAATTTTCAATACATCCAAATGATCATAATCAGCATAATAAGTTCCAAGAATTCTATCCTGATCCGTTCCAGCGATCTTAAAAACTGTTGTGTTATTTACCCCAGGAAATACGTTATTTGTGTAACTCGCCTTAAGTCCCGCTTGGTTATTCAGCGATTCCTTAAAGGCATCCATAGTAGTACCAAGTCTGCGCGTGTTCCGAAGAATCAACACGTTCTTTTTGTCAAGGCCGATATTTTTTTCCTGTAAATAGCTCAGCTGGTTATACACAATCATTGTACTAATGATCAACGTAATTGAAATCGTAAATTGAACAACGACCAAAGCACTCCTTACACCTTTGCTTTTCATTCCCGATTTTACTCTTCCTTTTAGCACATCAACTGGATTAAATGACGTCAAGTAAAAGGCCGGGTAGCTTCCTGCTAGCAGTGAAACGATAAGAAAAATGGCGATCACTCCGCCTAGCATAATGGGTGTCAACATGGTGTCAAATACAAGTTTCTTGGATGATAATAAATTAAATGCAGGTAAAAGTAAATACACAGCTGTCAATGCCAGTAACAAGCTTATAAAGGTGTAGACGAAAGATTCTGACAAGAATTGAGTGATTAGCTTAGATCGTACCGAGCCTAATGTTTTCCGTAAGCCAACTTCCTTAGCACGACTTGTCGATCGGGCCGTAGATAAATTCATAAAATTGATGCAGGCAATAAGTAAAATAAATATTCCAACCGCACCCATGATATATACATATTTGGCATCGCTCCTGGGTGAGATTCCATCATTCAACTGAGGTTGGAACAAATGACTACTGGCCAGCGAATATGAGTAGTAAGCATAAACACCACCTTGCTTTTCAAATTCTTTGAAGCTGACGCCAAAGCCTTGCTCCAACTCAGGGGCAACGTGTTCTTCCACAAAGGCACGGAGTTTCGAATCAATACTTTCAATTGTCGTTTTAGGATTCTTTCTAAAGTAAGTATACAAGCCATTGTTTGTCCAGCCATTACTCTTCATGTTCTCATCTGATGCTGATGAGATTAGTATGTCATACTGAATCTGTGAATTCG
>JAENVX010000475.1 GCA_016650355.1 Bacteroidia bacterium
TACTCCTGCATATACAATCGACTCCCTTGATCTGCTTTACCCGATCTCTTGTTCGTACTGACTCAACCACTCCTTCTTTATTTATAATGGTCTAGGAAAACTCGACAAGATTTTTTGAAAAGATAATGAACCTGATATAATAAAACCACTAAAGAAAGCAGGTTTATTATTGATGAAGAAGAGAGTATTTAGCGCAGAATTTAAGGCGGAGAGAGTTTTGGAGGTATTGCGAGGAGAAAAGGAAATAAACGAAATCGCCAGTGCCCATGAAATCGCACCTAATCAACTACGGAACTGGAAAAATGAATTTTCGGCTAATGCAGCCAATGTATTTGATAACAAGAAGGACAAGGTGTTGCAGGAGAAAGTTAAGGAACAGGAACGGGAAAACGATAGCTTATATAAAAAAGTCGGTCAATTGACTACACAAGTCGATTGGCTCAAAAAAAAATCTGAAGAAATGCTTGGACCTGACTGGGAGAGTCGGTTTACTACACGCCCAAAAGTCTGAAATCAAGGATCATAAGAACATTGAAAATAGCGAGAAACCGCTATCTTTGTCCACTATTGCAGAGCTATTAGACGTTAACCGAACAAGCGTGTATTACGCACCAAAAGTGCCTTCTGACTTTGAAATAATGGTCAAGCATAAAATTGATGTAATCCATACAGACAGCCCATCTTGGGGCTCAAGGCAAATATCCAAAACATTACAAAAACAAGGCATTAAAATTGGCAGGCTCAAAACAAGGAAGTATATGCAAGAGATGAGCATTGAGGCAATCTATCCGAAACCCAACCTATCCAAGCCTACAAAGGGGCATAAAATCTACCCATATCTACTACGAAATGCCGTCATCACCCGAGCAAATCAGGCCTGGTCAATCGACATTACCTACATCAAGTTAAGACGTGGATTCATTTACTTAACTGCCATCATTGATTGGCACAGCAAGTGCATCGTTGGCTGGGAGCTGGATGACACTCTATCCACACGAATGGTGATCCAGGCCCTAAAGATGGCCTATGCTGTTGCCACACCAGAGATATTAAATTCCGATCAGGGCAGCCAATTTACAAGCCATGA
>JAENVX010000476.1 GCA_016650355.1 Bacteroidia bacterium
GAATAAGTTTAGTTTTTTTTTGATTTGTATTGGCCTGGCTACTGTAGCACACGCCCAGACTGTTTTGGTAAAATCAAAAAGCGAAAAAATAAATGGAGCATCATGTGATGGATACGCTTCTGAACTTGACGGAAAGAAAGATGATATCAATGCTGCATGGGGCAAATTCCTAAAAGACCTTGGCAAGGTTAAAAATCCAGGAGGCACCATTACTATTACTGAACCTGCCATTGGCGGCACCGTTTATTCTAAGGGGATAGTATATGCTATTGTTGAGGGCAACGAAGAAAAAGCAATGGTGTGGCTTGGTCTGAACAAAGAAGAATGGGTAGTAAACGATATTGAAATCGTAACAAAAGAAATTGAAAAATTGGTTTATCGATTTGGTGTTAAGTTCTATCGCGATCAGATTCAAAAACAAATTGACGAAGCGCAGCGAGCATCTGATGCTGTGGATCGACAGAAGCAGCGGTTGACAAGCCAAAATAAAGATCTGACTAACAAGCTCACAAACAATGAGCAACAAAAAATACAACTTGAAAAATCTTTAGAGGCTAACAAGCTTGAACATTATGTTCTGCTCCAAAAAATTGTAAACAATGCTCAGTCGCAGGACTCTGTTTCAAATGCCGGAGTGCAAATCAAAAAAGTTATGGAGACACATAAAGAGCGGCAACGAAAGGTGAATTAAGAAAGCTATTTTCCAGTCTTCTTCACTTCTCTGGTTTCGTAACTTTCAATCACGTCACCTTCCATAATGTCGTTGAAGTTTTTGATACTTATACCGCAATCAAAACCGGACTTCACTTCGGAAGCATCGTCTTTATGACGCTTTAGTGCTCCCATTTCGCCAGAATAAACAACAATACCATCACGGATTAAGCGGATTGGATTGTTTCGTTTGATGTATCCATCTGTAACCATACATCCGGCCACGGTACCAACCTTCGTTATCTTAAATACCTCGCGTACCTCTGCATTACCTACAATCACTTCCTCCATCTCTTTCTCAAGCATACCTTCCATGGCAGCCTTCACATCGTTGATGGCATCGTATATAATAGAGTACAAGCGGATTTCAATTTCTTCTTTCTCAGCAAGTCTGCGCGATGAAACAGAAGGACGAACCTGGAAGCCAAGGATAATGGCATCGGAAGCTGACGCTAACAATACATCTGATTCTGAAATCTGCCCTACTGCCTTATGAATGATCGCAACCTCAACTTTAGGGTTAGAAAGTTTCAACAATGAATCAGAAAGAGCTTCAATAGAACCATCCACGTCACCTTTCACAATCACATTCAATTGCTTGAATGAACCAATGGCCAATCGCCTGCCAATTTCATCAAGTGTAATGTGTTTCTTGGTTCGAATACTTTGTTCGCGTTGAATCTGGCTGCGCTTATTGGCAACTTCTCTTGCTTCACGGTCAGTTTCATATACTGAAAACTTTTCACCTGCTTGAGGCGCACCATCCAATCCTAAAATAACAACCGGAGTAGCCGGCCCAACCTCTTTTACTTTTTTACCGGTATCATCAAACATAGCCTTTACTCGGCCATAGTTTGAACCCGCAAGCATTATATCTCCAACTTTCAACGATCCATTTTGCACCATCACTGTTGTCACGAATCCTCGTCCCTTGTCAAGTGTAGCTTCAATGATTGAACCTGAAGCTGCTTTATCCGGATTAGCGCGCAACACGAGCAACTCTGCTTCCAATAAAACTTTTTCCAATAGCCCTTCAATACCTAAACCAGTCTTCGCTGAAATTTCCTGAACCTGGTATTTACCACCCCAATCTTCCACCAGAATATTTAACTTAGAAAGTGATTCTCTGACTTTCTGAGGATTAGCCGCAGGCTTATCAATTTTATTAATAGCAATCACTATCGGAACACCTGCCACCTGAGCGTGATTGATGGCTTCCTTTGTTTGTGGCATAACATCATCATCGGCAGCCACAACTATAATCGCAACATCAGTAATCTTAGCACCACGTGCCCGCATTGCAGTAAAAGCTTCGTGGCCAGGCGTATCAAGGAATGCTATTTTGTTGCCACTCTTGGTAGTAACATCATACGCACCGATATGTTGAGTAATGCCACCTGCTTCTTGCGCGGTAACTTTTGTGTTTCGGATATAATCGAGTAAGGATGTTTTCCCGTGATCCACGTGACCCATAATGGTAACAATTGGAGCGCGTGGTTTAAGATCCTCTTCGCTATCTTCATTCTCAACTAGTTCTTCCTCTTCCTCGTTGGTAGTGAATTGGATATCAAAACCAAACTCATCAGCAATAACTGTGATTGCTTCCGCATCAAGGCGTTGATTGATCGACACGAACATGCCCAACCCAAGACAAGTTGAAATTACATCGTTCACCGAAACATTCATAAGGGAAGCCAGGTCGTTTGCCGAAATGAATTCGGTAACCTTAAGGGTTTTAGATTCCTCTTGCTCCTGAATTATTCTTTCCTCCTCTGCATCAGAAACGGCTTGTCTCTTCTCCTTTCTATACTTAGCGCCTGTAAATTTTTTAGTGCCACCACTTAGTTTTGCCAGTGTTGCACGAATTTGTTCTTGCACTTCTTTTTCTGTCGGCTCTGCTTTAGGCGTTCTACCAGGTGTGGCTCGTTTCTGACCGGCTCCTGCACCAGGTGTTCCCGCTCCCGGACTTCTTCTGTTGTCCGTAGCACTAGGTAAGCGCTTGCGCGGACGTTTCTTGTTGGCGTCTTTCAAATCGGAAGATGCAACTGGCTGGTCTTTCTTCTTTTCAGGTGGCAGCTCAATTTTATCAACCACTTTCAAGCCTTGCAATCTTCCTGCCTTTGCTTTGATGAGCTCTTGTTCAGGCTTCTCAACTTCAGGCTCCACAACCGCTTCCTTTACTGTCTCTTCAGCGACTATAGATTTGGGAGTATCTTCAACTGGTTCTTTCTCAACGGCAGCTTTCTTCTTCTTCAGTTCAATTTTCCCAACAACTTTAAATCCTTCAAGCTTTGGCTTTTCCCGCTCAATTTTTTCAGGCTTTTCTTCCTCTTTATGTATAATTTCTTTTGAGCCAAGGTTCTTTATCAGAACATTCTCTTCTTCATCAACCTTTTTACGGTGTACTTCGGGTTCAGTTACTATGGTAACATTATCGACATGCTTCGCACCGATGGTAAGACCTGAAGCTTCTAATTTTTCAGAAGCAGAGGAAGCAAATTCCTTAGAGATCATGGAAAATTGCTCGGCAGTAAGTTTAGTGTTTGGGTCATTCTCGACTGCAAATCCCTTTTTGGCCAAAAAATCCAAAATGGTATTGTGCCCCACGTTTAGCTTACGTGATGCTTGACCTAACCGTATCATCTTTTCTTCTGCCATGCTCAAATATCTTGCTTTTTAATTGATTATTAAGATTCCTTCACACTAAGGTTGCTATTCAAATTCCTTTTTCAATACATTGAGTAAGCCTTCTACTGTCTCTTCCTCAAGGTCAGTTCTACGCACAAGTTCTTCCTTATTCAGTGCTAAAACACTTTTAGCGCTATCTAATCCAATTCGCTTTAGCTCATCAATTACCCAGCTTTCGATCTCGTCACCAAACTCATCTAAGTCAACATCTTCTTCCTGTAGCGTATCCACTTCTCTGAATACATCTATTTCCATTTCCACCAACCTGCTGGCAAGTCTGATGTTCAATCCACCTTTTCCAATGGCCAGCGAAACCTGATCGGGACGTAGATAAACAGAAACACGGCCGTTCTCCTTGTCTATTTTAATACTTGAAATTTTAGCTGGACTCAATGCGCGTGTTATGTATAACTCCAGGTTCTCCGTATAGTTAATAACGTCAATATTTTCATTTTGAAGTTCTCTAACTACTGCATGAATACGCGATCCTTTCATTCCAACACAAGCTCCCACTGGATCAATGCGATCATCATAGGATTCAACAGCCACCTTGGCTCTTTCTCCTGGCTCGCGAACGACTTTTTTAATGGTTATCAGTCCGTCAAACACTTCTGGAACTTCTTGTTCAAAAAGTCTTTCTAAAAACACAGGTGATGTGCGGGAAAGAATAATTTTTGGATTTCCATTAACCATCTCCACTTTATGAACAATAGAGCGGATATTCTCTCCTTTACGATAGCGATCTTTAGGAATCTGTTCGTTTCTTGGAATGGCTATTTCATTTCCTTCTCCATCAATAAGCAGAACTTCACGGCTGAGTACCTGATAGACCTCGCCCGTAATAATCTCTCCAACGATTTCCTTGTACTTCTGAAACAGAATATCTTTCTCAAGGTCTTTCACTTTTTGCAAAAGTGTTTGACGTGCTGTTGTTACCGCTCTGCGTCCAAAATCCTCCAAATGAATTTCCTCTGCCACTTCCTCACCTACTTCAAAATCAGGTTCAATTTTTTGAGCTTCCGACAAACTGATCTTATCGTGTTCCCATATATCTTCCGAGTCATCATCTACAATTTCGCGGAAACGCCAGATTTCTAGGTCACCCTTGTCGGCATTTACGATGATATCAAAGTTGTCGTCTTGCACATACTTCTTTCGAATCATGTTACGGAAAACATCCTCCAGGATGCGGATCATGGTTGGGCGATCTATGTTTTTTTGTTTGGCAAAATCTGCAAACGATTCTATCAGGGTTGAGGTATCCATCATTGTTCTGCTATTTAAACGAAACCATTACAAATGCTCTTTCAATATTTTCAAATGGTATTTCCATTGACTTTAATTCTATTTTTTTTCCTTCTTTAGTTTTCTGTTGAAGGATAATTTTTTCATCATTTACTTCTAAAAGAGTTCCTTCTATTAATATTTTATCCTTCGTGTGAACCTTAAATCCTCTACCTACATTCTTGTAATACTGTCGCTTCAATTTTAGCGGGTGATCTAGTCCCGGAGTAGTAACTTCAAGTGTGTAGTTATCATCAATGAGATCCGATTCGTCCAACGCCTTAGACAAATTCCGGCTGACCTCAGCACAAACTCCAATGTTTACTCCTTTGTCTCCGTCCAAGATTACCAGCACTCGTCTTGGTCCAGCTTTTGACGAGATAATCACTTCAACCAAAAACTGGCTTTCATCGGCCAGGCAACTTTGAGCTAATTCGCGGACTTTTTCACTTAAATCCATATAACTGTCAAATAAAAGAGGGGACTTTTCGGTCCCCTCTTTGGTATTCTTTAGAAGTTGCTGCAAAGCTAATTTATTTTTACTTTATCACAAATTATTGGTTCTTTGATTTCGTAACCCACAAAATTCTGAATAGAATGCTCAATAGAATCCTTTTAATTTTCGCTTTCGGACTCTTCTTTTCATGCGGTCAAGAAAGTAAAAAGGAAGAGGAAGTATCCACAAGGGTTGTTAACGTTCCTCTCTTCAATGGTGACTCAGCTTACTTTTTTGTAGAAAAGCAAGTAAAATTCGGGCCGCGTGTGCCCAACACAACATCACATCAGGCCGCTGGCAACTACTTTGTAGATCAATTTAATAAATATGGTGCTGTTGTAATTGAACAAAAGTTTGAGGCTGTTTCTTTTGACGGCCAACGTCTGTCACTTAGAAACATCATTGCAAGCTTCAATCCAGCACAACAAAAAAGAATACTGCTTGCAGCACATTGGGATACCCGACCATTTGCTGACAAAGATGAAGTGAAACCAGACGCGCCTTTTGATGGTGCTGATGATGGAGCAAGTGGTGTTGGAGTCCTTTTGGAGGTTGCGCGACAATTAAGCAAACAGGCACCAACAGTAGGGGTCGATATAATTTTATTTGACGGAGAAGATTGGGGAGAAAAAAATTCTATGTCTAATCAGATTAATCTGCCAGAAGGTCTCCAGTCGTGGTGGTGTTTGGGATCACAGTATTGGTCAAAAAACAAGCATAAGAAGAACTATTCCGCTTACTATGGAATACTCCTTGATATGGTGGGCTCAAAACGGGCACATTTCTATCGTGAAGGATTGTCATTGGAGTTTGCACCAGCCATCGTGGCAAAGGTTTGGAACACCGCAGCCAGGATTGGTTACTCTGACTATTTCGTAAAACAAAATTCTGGGGAGATAACCGATGATCATCAATTCGTCAATCATGTCGCAAAAATTCCCATGATCGACATCGTTCACTACCATCCTGTGCTAGGCTATTTTGGAGATTACCATCACACCCAAAAAGACAACCTTGACTTGATCAGCAAAGAAACGCTTCAAGCTGTTGGAGCTACTATTACAAATGTAATTTACTACGAAGAGTAGGATTACTC